>CAZUWD010000001.1:0-4233 GCA_964624015.1 uncultured Bdellovibrionales bacterium
CGGAGAGGTACTCAAGCCCTTAGCTTTTTCCCTCTCACAATTAGCCAATAAATTGACTGTGGTTGCTGTCCGAAACGAAGCGTGTGCCACAGGAAGAACCCAGAGCACCGACATCTTGAGCCTCAAAAATAAAAACACCCGTAATGGGTGCTCTTTGCAACTAACTATTTAATTGAAAAAAGCACCCATGCATTATAGGTGCTTTTTCCCTTGTATAAGCCTTTTTTGAAGCTCGGCGGAGGCGCAATTCTAGCGCTTCGCCCACTGCGGAGCTCTGCGCGCTTTTTTGAGGCCGGGTTTTTTCCGCTCAACAACACGGGCATCGCGAGTCAAATAACCATAATCTTTCAATGATTTTTTGAGGCTTACATCACATTTAACCAAGGCGCGCGCTATTCCCAGCCGCAAAGCATCCGCCTGACTGGATGTGCCTCCGCCGAAAACCTTGGCGTTTATACTGAAATTATTTTCCTGCCCGGTAACGGTCAACGGTGATTTAAATATAGTTTGCAATCGGAAAACAGGAAAATAAACTTCCGGATTTTTTCCATTGATCATGATTTTTTTTCCGGTTTTTTTAGTCGGATACAATCGCACTTGAGCTACTGCGGATTTGCGCTTGCCCAACGCGTAAAAATACTCTCCGGAAAAAATCTCCTCTTCCGCTTTGCCGCCTGCTTCTCGATCTGGTTTTATTGGTTTCTTTGTTGCCATTTTAGTTATGCGTTAAATCAATTTTATGCCGGTGTGTTGCATCTTTATATATCAAAAGCCGCCTCCGCATCGGATTGCGCAGCTTATTTTTGGGCAGCATGCCATAAACAGCCGCTTCCACGACCTTGCAGGAATCTTTTTTCAGCTGATCCCGCAATTTTACTGAAGTAATTCCTCCCGGATATCCGCTGAAACGGTGATAAATTTTACCTTCCATCTTATTTCCGGTAACGGCAATCCTGTCGCTGTTTATCACTACTGCAAAATCGCCACGATCAGTATGGGGAGCCCAATCCGCTTTGTCCCGTCCGCGCAAAACTTTGACGATTTCAGTCGCCAAGCGTCCGAGAATTTTCCCGTCAGCATCAAACAAATGATATTTTCTTTTTAGGCTGCCTGTTTTTTTCATAAAACACTGCTTTTTCAATAGATTATACAAATTCAACTATGGCCATCCTGGCACTATCTTTCTTCCTCGGCTCCAATTTGACAACGCGAGCGTAGCCGCTGTTTCTGCCTTCGAATTTTTCTAAAAATTCTCCTGTAACTTTTCTGACTGCGATCTGTGGAATCTGATTTTTCAAAATTCGCATCGCGGAAGCCTTCTGCTTTTCATTCTTCGTCTTTTTGGCTTGCAGTATAATCCGGTCAATTAGACTTTTAGCCTCTTTAGCCTTTGCTTCTGTTGTTTTGATTTTTCCCTGCATAATCAAACTGCCAAGAAGTGTTTTCAGCATTGCTTCCCGCTGATTTTTCACGCGATTGAATTTTCGGCCTTTTTTTAAATGTTTCATGTCATTTAATGCTTATTCTGCGCAAATTACAACTAAACAAAAATGATGCACAGCTCCGACTATAATAGATTTTTTTCGTATAGATTCATAATTCGCGATTTCGGCGCAACTTCTTATTTTTCCGCTTTTAACGTCAGTCCCAGCTCTCCAATCGCTTTTTTAATCTCCTTGATTCCCTTGGCGCCCATTCCCTCCAATTCGCCCAGTTGGAATTCGTTCATTTTTACAATCTCCCCGACTGTTATTAGCTTGTTTTTTTCCAAAACATTGAGAGTTCTTGTTGAAAGTCCTTTAAGCTTGGTTACTTCCGTTTTTCCAGAATCTTCCGTTTCCAAAGGCTCCACTTCTGAAGTTTTTTCAGTAACCGCTTTCTTTTCAGCCTCTTTGCTTTCCGCCCCTTTTTCCTCCGAGGCCTCCTCCAGTCCAGAAAGGGATGTAAATTGGCTGATCAGTATTTGCACGGCTTTATTGAATGCCTCTTCCGGCAAAATACTTCCATCAGTAGCGATTTCCAGGGTTATTTTTTCATAATCAGTCTTTTTTCCTACGCGCATGTTTTCCACGGCATAATTTACTCTTCGCACCGGCGTATAAATGGCGTCTACCGCAATCACTCCGATTTCCTTCTCTGTTTCCTCCTGCTGCTCCACTGGAACATAACCAATTCCCGAGGAAATTTCAATTTCTATTTCCAGCTCTCCTTTCGGGCTGGTTATGGTGGCAATATGTGCATTTTTATTGATAACCTCAACATCAGACGGACATTCAATCATCTCAGCTTTGACTTTTTTTTCTCCTTTAGCCTTGAGAATAACTTTTACCGCCTCATCCTTGTGCGATCTGAAGCGAACTTGTTTCAAATTGAGAATTATTTGAATAATATCTTCCAAAACATTGGGAATAGTGGAAAATTCATGCATAGCTCCTTTTATTTTAACTGCCGTAATTGCTGAACCGGAAAGCGAAGATAAAAGCACCCGGCGAAGAGCGTTGCCCAAGGTGGTTCCATAGCCCGGATAGCATCCTTCGATTTCAAATTTTCCGGTTTTTTCGTCAATTTTAATAAATTTAGGCTTTTGCGGAAGAGTTATGGTTTGCATTTTTTTCAATTTACTTGCCGCGAATCAGGCAAAATACGAGTTCTGACTCCGTATTCTCGTCGAATTCGCAACTATTGTAATTATGAATTACCTTGAATAATATTCCACGACAACCTGGGCGTCCACGTTAATTCCAATCTCATCCTTAGTCGGTCGACTGACGATTTTGCCCTCCATCTTTTCCGCATCAAAACTTATCCAGCCGGGAAAATCTTTTTTGTTTTTGATTATTTGTTCCAAATTTTTTAAGTATTTTTCGCCTGCCTTGTTTTTTTTAATCGATATCGTACTTCCTGCTTTCATTTCAGCTGAAGGAATGGACATTTTTTCGCCGTCAACCATAATCAATCCGTGGCTGACCAGCTGCCTTGCCTGCGCCCGCGAAGCCGCAAAACCGATACGATAGACAACGTTGTCCAGCCTTCTTTCCAGCCTCTCTAAAAGAAGATCGCCGACTATTCCCGGCTTGCTCCTGACATCATTAAAGTGTTTTCTGAACTGTTTTTCCAAAACCCCGTAAATTCTTTTTATTTTTTGCTTAGCCATGAGCTGGGCGCCATATTCACTGCCGCTTCGCGTCACTTTTTTGCCATGCACTCCAGGCGCGTAGGCGCGACGAACCATCCCGCATTTAGGCGTCAGACACCTATCGCCTTTGAGAAAAAGCTTTTCGCCCGCTCTCCGGCATTTTCTGCATTTGGCATCAATTGATTTTGCCATAAAAAATATGATACAAATCTGCGAATTAGCGCGAGTTATGCCAATTTGCAAATTATTTGCAGATTAGCATAAACTGCATTATTTTATACCCGCCTTGGCTTCTTTGCACGACATCCATTGTGCGGAATCGGTGTTTCATCTTTGATTGAGGTGAGCTCGAATCCATTATTAGCCAAAGCTCGAATTGCGGCTTCTCGCCCGCTGCCCACACCTTTAACAAAAACTTCCAACTCCTGCACTCCGTATTTCTTGATCTTTTCGCTCACATTAGCAACGACCTGGGTGGAAGCATAGGGGGTGGCTTTTTTTGCACCTTTGAATCCCAAGAGTCCTGAAGAAGCCCATCCTAAAATATTTCCGTTGGCATCCGCGATACTCACCAGGGTATTATTGTAGGTGCATTTTATTACGGCCCGTCCTTTTTGCACCTGCCGCTTTATTTTTTTTGTCTTCTTTTTTTTCCGCTCTTCTTCCGTTGAAACTGTTTTTTCCGGCTCTGAAACATCAGATTTGGCCTCTGCTTCATCTAATGCATTCTTTTTTTCGTTCATTTTCTTATTCATATTTTTGACAATTTGAACCAATGTGTCCGAATCTGCAGATCTGCAACTTATTGAAACCAAACTCTTTGTTTGTTTGCTGCAAAGTTATTGTTTGCAAAATTTAATTCTTTATCTGTTTGGGCTGCCAGGATATTCGATTTGGGCAGCACTCCGGAAAAATAATGTCCATATTATGTTTTTTCTGTCTTTACTCTTCCAGACCCCATTGTTTTTCTGACATTGCCGCGCACTGTCCGGTTATTGGTTTTGGTGCGCTGTCCACGGACCGGCAGACCTCTTTGATGACGGATGCCGCGATAGGCGGTAATCTCCTTTAGGCGCTTGATATTTGAGCGAACTTCG
>CAZUWD010000001.1:4243-24438 GCA_964624015.1 uncultured Bdellovibrionales bacterium
CCCTCGACTCTGATCCTCTTTTCCACATATTCGCGGATTTTGTTCTGCTCCGCATCGGACAGATCCCGCGTTCTTTTATCGCATGAAATTTCCAACTCCTTCAATATTTTCTTTGCCATTGCAATGCC
This sequence comes from uncultured Bdellovibrionales bacterium, assembly GCA_964624015.1. Lineage (GTDB taxonomy): Bacteria > Patescibacteriota > Minisyncoccia > Moranbacterales > UBA2206 > CAZUWD01. The sequence goes on from CAZUWD010000001.1 coordinate 4,372, forward strand.
TATGCCGTAAACATATGTCAGAGAAATTTCTATTCTTTTTTCATCGGGCACATTAACCCCGGCTATTCTTAACATTTTTATTTGCTGATTCGAATTAGCACATGCATCCGAATCCGAGAATTTATGAATTACTTATTCAAACATATTATCCCTGGCGCTGTTTATGTTTTGGATTTGAGCAAACGACAAAAAGCTTGCTCTTTCTTCTGACCAGCTTGCATTTGTCGCATTTCTTTTTAACTGAAGCTCTAACCTTCATTTTGATATGAATTTTATAAAATTATCCTGCCGGCAATAAATTAAAAACATCCTGATCGGCTGGCATCAAAGAATTCCCGGCGAAACTAACGTGTTTATTTCAGTCTCTGTGTTATTCTTCCCTTTGTTAGATCGTATGGACTCATCTCTACTAAAACACGATCCCCGGGGAGCAGGCTGATGTAATTTACCCGCATCCTTCCGGAAATATGCGCGAGAATAACATGTCCGTTGTCCAGACGAACCCTAAACGTCGTGCTTGGCAAAGTTTCTTCGATAATACCTTCCAACTTGACCAATTCTTTTTCTCTTGACATTTTTTTATTGAATATCCCGGGCAGATTAATTTTATTAAAACAAAAAAACAGACGGAACTGGGGACGCTCCCCAGAAAATTCGATCCTAATTCGTGAATAAAGCAAAAAATTCCCTCCTTTGGATGATTATATTCTTTTTTTGACTTCCTATTTATTTTAACCAAACCGCAAAACTTTGTCAATACCCTGTTTCGGCTGGCTGCATTTTGACTCCCGAAAGCCCTTTGATTGGCTCCGGAAACCAGCAGATTTGCTAACGCCTTTCGGAAACACATCCGATTTTGTAGAAGATTTCCATTATTCTGTTTCCATCTTTATATTGACGCGGCTTTTATAGGCCGGTATTTTTCCGCTGATAAAACTCGGCTTATAATCAATTTCCACTCTTTTAATTTTTGAATATGGCCTTAAATATTCGCTCAATTCATCTTCTTTTTTACCTAGTATTCCTTCTTTCAAGTTTTCCAAATCAATATCAGGCTTTATGTTGGCTCGCGCATTAACACGTATCAAAATATTTCCGAAGGAAAAATCAGCATCTGATTTTCCGTATCCCAAAACGAGCGACTCTGAATCAATATCGCTGCCGTTTCCGGCTTTGGCAATAAGCGGCATCAGGACGGCTTTAAAATCTTTCTCGAAAAATACAACGGCCTCAACTTTCATTTTAACGCCAACTGTAAAGCTTTCGGTAATTTCACCTTCAGTGCCTGAAACTGTATACACAGCATCCCTGATGTTAACAGCGTCATCTAGAATAATCGCGCCCCCTCCAGCTTCTTCTTTTACGGCATTTTTAGCTTTTTGAGCCAATTCCTCCATCAATTTCTTTTTCGCAGCATCAATATCGGCCGCAGAAATTGTCTTGACAGTCTGAACCTGACCGCCTCCTCCACTCATGGATTTTGAAGATTTGGCATAAAATTTGGAATATTTTCCGCTACCGCTGTCTTTGAATCCGGGAATAGTGAAAGTTGCCGGCTCTATATTATACGCTTCACCGGCTTCATCCGCTATGACGTCCGCCTCGATTACGCCCGGTTTTGTTTCGCCTTCAACACTGGTGGTTCCCGGAACCGTTACATTCTTTGTCAGGCGGAAAATTTTTCCACTTTCGCTTAAAAAACGCGTTGTCGCCACTAGCGGCTGCGGGCTGTTACTGTATTCATTGTAGATAACAATACTTCCTTTGGCTTTTTGGCTGGAAATTGATTTATTTCCGGTAGTTGAAAAATTTTGCAAGAGTTCTTCATTGCGGAAAATAAGACGTGCAGGAATAGTCTGTTTTTCAAAATCAGGGACGGTGGAATCGGAAACTCCTTTAATTTCAGTGTCAATTGTCCGGCTCTCCGCGCGAACAAAAATTTTTATGTCCGTTTGCGGCAAAAATAAGTAAGTTGCACCAGCCAAAATCGTACCGATTGCGATTAAACCGAAAAATAGAAAGAATTTGCGAAAGCTGCCGGAAAGATTCACGTTTCGATAATCATTTCTTTGTTGCCGGATTGTTTTTTCAGACCGAAAAAATTCCTTTATTCCTCCTTCTTTTCCGGGGATTTCCGGCGCATACTTTGTATCAAAAAAATTTTTACTTTTGACAGAAGAATCAGGCAATTTAACTTCAGATGGGTCTTCTATTAACGGCAAATCTGAAGATCCTGATTGCTTGATATTTATATTTCTCACAATATCCAAAGAAGAAGTTCGCCCCGAATCCGTACTTTTTTTGACATTCCTGCCAAAATCAGTAACCAGTTCCCGATTTAAAATTTTTTCAGCTTCCGGCAGGTTTTTGAAGGATTTATCCGCATAAATCGTGTCTTTTTTTTCTTTAATTGAAAGCTCGTTTTCGGGTAATTTCGGCAGTGTTGTTTTCGAATGTGCGGTTTCCGGAGCGAAATATTCTTCCGATCCCATTTTCTCCAGCCTCTTCCTGATATCCATCTCCGAATAGCTGTTAGTGTCGGCTTCTTTAATAGATACAGCCGCTTCCCTGGCATATCTTTCTTCATTTTCAGCAAAAGATTCTTCTCCGGCAACATCTTCCAGCTTTTGTTCAACTGCTATGCCGGCGTTTTCAACCAGTATTTTCCCGAGTTTGTCCTGAGTAACTACTGTCAGTCTTTTGCGTAATGCGTCGGCTTCCTTTTTGAGGAGGCGGAGATTAATAACACTTTGTATTAAAAGCGCTCTCCTGGGAACAACAATAACAATATCCCGTTCTTTGGTTTTTCGTAAACGGTCAACGACTGAAGTAATTTCCTCGTCTATGTCTATATAAAATATTTGATTCATAGTTATTTAATTTTCCAGGTTTATAAGTTTTATTTTTGTATCATCTTGACTGCCCTGCGCAAAATCCCCGCCATAACCTTTTCTTCGCTCAGCAAATCAAGGACAAGAGTGGCAAGACCCATCGGAGTAATATCCTGCGGATCGCGCAATTGTCCGGTTTCATCAATTATATTAACAATGTCCCTGGGCTGTAAAAAATTTATCTGCGGAGTTTTGGAAAAAGGCAAGCTTCTGGCCCATTTCTGCGAAGAAAGGGCTTTTTTTATGCCGGGCAGGCTCGATCCTCCGCCGCATAAAAAAAAGCGGTGAGGCAAAAGATCAGCTTCGGCAAATTCTGAAAGTGAAAGTTCCACGCCGGAAAGCCAAACATTGCAGTCATCTTCAAGCATTTTTTCAATTTTCAAACTAACGTCTTTTTCCAGTCTGCCTTCGGCGTATTTTATTTTTAAAATTTCCGCTTCCTCGAAGGAAATTCCCAATTCGTGAACTAAACGCTTGGTAAATGCCCGTCCTCCGAGAGCAAACATTTTTGTCCCTTCCAGCCCGCCGTTTCTAACCACGGCAATATCCGTTGTGCCTCCTCCGATATCGATAAACACGGCATTGAAATCCAAAGCGTCTTCGATGCCTATTGACCGGGCCACCGCATAAGGTTCAGCAGCAATACTCAGGAGTTCCAGCTTAAGTTCGTCAGCAATAGTCTGAAGCGCTCCTAAGTGAATCATCGGCGCGTATGCGTTAAAAACAGAAATAGAAACATCTCGGCCTTGGAAACCGACCGGATTGGTAACGCGATAACCGTCTATCCGGCTGTCTATAATGGCTGCATTGATAAGCTTTACTTCTATTTCGCTATGCCCGGTTTCCCAGGCCAGCTGTTGGCGAATGCGGTCAAAAGCCTTCCACTCCACTTTTTGAATGATATTTTTAAGTTCGGGTATATCAATACGCAGTTCCGGCCTGATTCTTTCATAGTGAACGGTAGTTGTTGTCCCCTTGACCAGCTCTCCGGCGATACCCAGAATAGATTTGTGAACTTTTTTGGCGCCGGCCATAGTCTTGGCAACTTGAATTGCCGTTCGGCAATTTTCAATAACTCCGGCGATATCAGTAACTGCTCCGCTTTGCATGTCGCCAAGCTTTTGCCGCGCCCGGCCGACGCCCTTTACAATTCCATTGCCGCTGTTTGCATCAATCTGAAAAACCAGCGCCTTGACTACTTCCGTGCCAATATCCAGCGAGACCATGAAATCCGAAGCTCTTCCTTTCCGGCCTAAAATTTTGGAAAAAATCGACATTAACAAAAAAATTTAGCTCATTTTATGCCTCAATTATACAATAAAAGAAAAAAATGTCCAAACATCGGTAGCGTGCTTCATCTAATATAATATCCGGTCAAATACAAACACTTTTTATTCCTTTTCCGATTTTTTATCACTTCTTACATTTATTTGCGATAGCATAACAAATGTAACTATAACAATTCGAAATGTTTTCTTAAATGAAGTTCGTTGTCTAATTCCGTTGCAACCATAAACCGCGCATATTTCCGTAATTCATATGCCTCAACTAAATATTCAATTTCGTTGCAGCAGTCATATGGATGAATAAATACCGACTTCTGAAATTCAAAAAATTTCAGTCTCTTTAAATGTGCCCTGATGATTTCTCTTTTTCCCTTAATTTTTTCCGGAATATCAAAAAGAACGATGCGCCATTTGCCGTCCCAGCGAATAGTAGATTTTATTTCCATCTCATTGAGATTATATGTCAGAGCCTTCTTTTTCCCTTTTTTGGTTAAAAATAATGTGATTGTTCCGTCTTTATTTTTCACTTCTTTGACTAACTTAGATTCATAAAGAGCGCGAATTGACCGGCGTATCTTTTGCTCGTCAATATCTTTCCATTCTTTTCTGATTTTTCCCAAAATCCGAAAAAATCTCCGCGGATTACCCGAAAGTCCCAGCGCCACGCCGCCCAAAAGAAGTAATAATATTTTTTGTTGAATCTCTCCTTTTCTCTCAGACATTTTATTGTTTTTTTGTTTACTGAAAATTAAAAAATTGCAAAGAATAATCACATAAAAAACACTCTAAATACTTCTTCTTACATTTGTTTGCGATAGCATAACAAATGTAAATTCATTTTCGTTATTGTTTGGTTTTTAATTGTTTGTCTATAAAAAAATTCGAATTGCGCGCGATTTTTTCGGTCAGATCAGGCTTATTGACTTTTCACATATTATCAGCCAATATTTATCCGTTTTACTAACTTCGCAACTATGTTCTGCAACATTCTTTTCCCAAATTTTAATGAAGCTTTTTTCCTGGGATCATATCCGATAAAACCAAAGTAATCGTCATTTTTGGCTATTGTCATCCTTAGACTCTTAATTTCTTCTTTTGGATAGCACGCCCACAGAAGCGAGGTTTCATTCTCATCCGCATGTTCAATTTTCATGCCTTCTTCCTCTAAGATATCATAAGGATTTATAATCGTCAGATTCTTCAATTTTCTTTTGGCGAGTTTCAGAGCCGTCATCTGCCCGTAACCAACATGACCAAGTGATAATAAATATTTTTTCAAAACCCTGAATTTTGAGATTTTTTCCGAGATTCACCAAAACTCGTGCAAAAAATTCCGAATCCAGATAATACAAGCTGCCGGGTAATTTTTTCTTGAGAAACTTGTCCATGCCAATAAGCCATCTGCCATTTATTTTTTTCTTTGTTCCAGAGCCAAGATAAATCGGCGGCAAGACATAGCCCGGAATTTTTTCACTTAGAATTTCACAAATTCTTCGTGCCACCAAAAAATCGGTTTCGATCGGCAAGTGATTGCCGTGCCACTCCAGTGTTCCAATTGGAATATAGGCATTTTTATTTTTGACATGATTCATAAATTTTTTTAGATATGTCGGTTTCATATTCTATAAATCATCAATTACTTTTTCAATTTCCGCTAAATATTCATTTTGTTGAATTTCGTGCTTGACCTCAGGAATGATTATTAGCTTACTGTTTTTAATTCGTTTGTGAGCATCTTTTGCGCGATAATTAACTTCCTTGCCCTCCTTGCCGCCAGCTAAGATTATGGTTTTAGCAGAAACATGTTTTGCCAACTCGCTGAATGAAATTTTGCGCAGATCAGCCAACCGCTTTTTACCAATATGCCGCTTCCACCACTCGCGAATACGCGGAAAATCTTCTTTGAAATACGGCGAAAGTGAACACAGTATTTGGACTTTCAGTTTAAGCTTGGCGGAAGAAATGAAAGCGATTATGGCGCCGAAAGAAAATCCAAGAAAATATATCTCCGCATCTTTTCTATTTTTTGAATATACTGTTTCAAACTGCCTAACATATTCGGACATCGTTTTGTTTTTCCATTCTATATCGACAATAATTGGCGTTATGCCTTTTGTTTTGAAGCAGCCTGCAATCTTATTGTACGCGAAGTTGTTCTTTTTGGATTCCGACCAGCCTGGAATTATGAAGGCGATTTTCTTCTTTTTCATTTAATTTCATTTGACCCTTTTGTTATTTTAAAAAATTTACTATCAATATGCTGATTTACATTTGTTTGCGATAGCATAACAAATGTAAAATTATCTTAAGATTATTCCAGAGCGGCTTTGATTCTTCGCACGCCGGCGGAAGAAGCTTCTTCTTTGGTGATTTTAAAGCGGCCGAGTTCGCTGGTGTTTTTCACATGGGGGCCGCCGCAAAGCTCAGCGCTGAATTCGCCGATTTTATATACCTTGACCATATCGCCATATTTAGCCGGATCAAAAGATGCTTTCACGCTTTTCAAAGCTTGGTCTTTGGACATTTCAACCGTTTCCACTGGAATTTGTTCCTGAATTTTTTGATTAACCAGGTCTTCAACGCTTTTGATTTGCTCCGGCGTCAACTTTTGAGGATAATTGAAATCAAAACGCAATCTTTCAGCGGTGATATTTGACCCTTTCTGGTAAATCTCCGGGCCCAAAACCTCCCTTGATGCCGCCAACAACAAGTGGGTAGCCGTGTGGTATTTTATCGTTATCTCGCTCGCGTCAGCCAATCCTCCTTTAAACATCCCGGCCGAAGACGTACGGGAAAGTTCTTGATGCTTTTTTAGTTCGTCTTCAAATTTATTTTTATTAATCACGAAGCCCTTCTCTTTTGCCATTTCTTCCGTCATCTCAAAAGGAAAACCGTATGTTTGATATAGATTGAATGCGGCAGTTCCGCTAACTTCCGTAAGCTTGTTAAATTCTTTTAGACCTTTTTCAAGCGTTTCCCTGAATTTATTTTCCTCTTTCTCTAATTCTCCAAAAATCCGGTCTTTATTTTTTTCTAATTCTGGATAAACAGCGTTATACACTTTGACTGCGGCCGCAGCCAAGTGTATCACAAAAATTTTTTCAATGCCGATCATTTTCCCGTAGCGAATCGCCCGGCGGATAAGCCGCCGCAAAACATAGCCCTGCCCGGTATTTGACGAGCCAATCCCCTTTTCGTCACCGATGATAAAAACAGCAGCGCGGATATGATCGGCAATTATCCTCATCGCCCGCGCGTTTTCTCTGGAAGACTTGTATTTTTTGCCGGAAATTTCTTCTATTTTGCCAACAATATCCGCAAATAATTCGGTTTCATAAATATCGTCTACGCCATTAACAATTGCCAGTGTCCGCTCAAGCCCCATGCCGGTATCAACATTTTTTTGCGACAGCGGCTCGTATTTTCCCTCCGCGTTTTTGTTATATTGCATGAAAACATTATTCCAAATTTCCACCCAGTGCGGATGGTCCGCCAAATCTCCGGGGGTAATTTCTTCCGGCGCCGCGCCTTGACCAGTCCAATAAAATATTTCCGTATCCGGGCCGCAAGGACCAGTCTTTCCGGCCGGACCCCACCAATTTTTGGTTTTTGGCAAATAATCAATTCGCCCTTCCAGCTCTCCTTTGGAAATTTTAAGCCAAATATCCGCCGCTTCCGAATCCCGCAGAGCGTCTTCATCGCCGGCAAAAACCGAAACGGCGATTTTCCCGGGGTCTAATCCTAAATAATCTTCAGATATCAAAAATTCCCAACTCCATTCAATTGATTCCTTTTTGAAATAATCGCCCAAAGACCAATTGCCAAGCATTTCAAAAAAAGTATTGTGTGTTCTGTCTCCCACCTCGTCGATATCATCAGTTCTCACGCATTTCTGCACATTGACCAAGCGCCCGCCGCCCGGGTGGCTTTCGCCCATCAGAAAGGGAACTAAGGGATGCATTCCGGCCGTTACAAATAAGACCGTCGGGTCAGTCCCCTCCGGAATCAAAGAAGCCGAAGGAATGATAATGTGCCCCTTCGCCTCGAAAAAACGCAAAAATTTTTCGCGAAGCTCCTGCGCGGTCATCGTTTGTTTCGGCTTATTTATTTCTTTCCAGCTGTTTTCTAATTTGCAGATAATATTTATCCCAGGAAAAACCCAGAACCTTATCCAGTTTTTCCATGGCCGTATCGACATCGCCGTTTTCATTAAGCTCTCTTTCTATGGCTTTTATTTTTCTCATGTTATACTCTTCGATTTTTATTCCATTTTTTTCTGCAATATCGTCAATGATATTTTCCAATTTTGACAACATATTTTTGCGTTATTTATAATTCAAACTTTTGCCGGCTATAATAAATTCATTTTTTTCTTCAAGCTTTTGATTTCTCCGTCGATTCCGAATATTTCCTGATCAATTTTTTGAAGCATTGTCTGTTTTTCCTGAATTTCCGCTTTAGCACGCGCTAAATCTTTCTTGAAAACACGAATTTCCGTTTCCGTGCGCGTTTTCTCAATTTCCTTGTGTCGCCGTTCGTCTTCCAGCATAATCATTTCTCGCTGAAATTCGCTTCGCTTTCTCTTTGTGTCTGCCTCGCCTTGATCGCCCTGATTATTTTGAAGATTCAAATAATTTTGCATTTGCCCTGTTGAATAAGATTTGGGTCTATATTTTCGTCATAAACACAACTTATCCTGTGAATGTTATATTATTTTCGATTTTGCCTGCTGTTGTCCAAATTTTGTCCGCTTTGGCGGATTATTTAACGGGGTGGATTTTATATAATCCGCCCCCCGCCCAGCATTTCGCCGCTTTTGACATAAAAAACCGCCGACTGGCCGGGTGAAATCGCCCGCTGCAACTCGTCAAATTCAACCGCATATCGCCCTTTTTTATTCGGCTTTATTATAGCAGAAACGGCCGGATGGCGGTAGCGGCTTTTGATTAATGCTCTGGCGGGTAATTTCGGCTCGCCGGCAATCCAATTGACTTTTTCAACAAGCATACCTTGGCGTTTCAGAGCCGGATTTTTTTCATTGTTGGTTACGACTAAAATATTCCGCTTAAGATCCTTGCTTACAACATAATATGGGCCATCGCCGCCGATATTGATGCCGCGTCGCTGGCCAATGGTATACAAAGGCAGACCCTCATGCTGACCGATAATTTTCCCCGCGGTATTCACAATGTCGCCTTTTTTGAGCGTAAGATGCCGGCGCAAAAACATTTCTGGATATCTTTCCGGCGTGAAGCATAAGCCCTGCGAATCGTCTTTGTTAAAAACTGGCAATCCCATTTTCTTGGCCAGCGCACGGATTTCTTTTTTCGTATAGCCGCCGGCTGGAAACAAAATCCTGGCCAATTGTTTTTGATTGAAATTATACAAAAAATACGACTGGTCTTTTTCCGCGTCTTTGCCCTGAAATAATTTATAAATAAATTTTTTTGATTTATTTGGAAATTCAGATTTCGAATTTCGAATTTCCTTTTTAATGGCGTAGTGCCCGGAAGCGATGAAATCACCTTTTATCTCCAGCATTTTTTGAAACAAAACTTTGAATTTAATGTGTTCATTGCAGGCCACACACGGATTAGGCGTCCGGCCGTTTTTGTATTCCTCCAAAAAATAGTCCACAACTTCTTTTTTGAATTCAAGTTCCGCATTGGCAGTATATAATGGTATCCCCAAAATTTGGCAGACCTTGCGCGCATCCTCGAAAGATTCCAGTGAACAGCATTTGTTTTCCGCAAGTCCGATTTGTGCCGGCCCGCCTGCCGGCGAGGCAGGCTCTTTCCAAAAATGCATAAAAACGCCCACGACATCAAAGCCTTGTTTTTTAAGCAGCGCCGCTGCTACTGAAGAATCCACTCCACTCGACATTCCGACAATAACTCTGGGTTTGCGTTTATTAACCATAAAAATATAGTATTATACTTGCTGCTTTGTGTAAACATAAAAAACAGCCGGGTTTCAGGGATGGCTGGCTATTTCAGGTAAAAAATATTTTCATTTTTTTATCTGCGTTTGAATTTCCGGTTTAAGTCCGTCTTTCAGCTTGTGGCTGTTAAAACTTTCTGACTGTCTGGCGCTATTTACGATTTCTTCGCCGGTACTGACCGTGAACCATGCCACCAGCGCACTCAAGACCAAAATAAAAATAATGGACAGATATCCGGATATTTCCTGACTGTTTTCAAATCTGATTTTTTTCATTTTTTAGCGGAAACAATGACGCCTGGATTTAATATTTGCTTTCCAGCCTCCCTATTGTTTTGTTTTATTTATCAAATCACGTACCTCTTTCAGATTTACCTGTGCTTTTTGCCGGGCTGTTTTAAATTTTTTAGGCGCAATGTGAGTCATCTGAGAAAGGCTCATGGGCCGATCCTGCGCAACATATGACTTGTGCTCGATTTTCTTCTCGGCTTTTTTATTTTTAGGCAAAACTTTTTTTATCACCACATCTTCCTTCAGATGCTGGACTCCGGCCTGCGGCCTGCTTTTAGCCATAGCCCGCTGATAATCCTTAAGGCATTCCTTGCAAAAAGCCGGGCGGTCGGGATCCGGCCTGAACGGAACAAAAATTTTTTGCGCGCAGGTATCGCAAACAGACTCATAAAGCTCCTTTTTTTCTTTTGGAATGTTTTCATCCGCTTTTTCTTTTTTCATATCCGCGACGCCTGCATCGCCGGGATGCGGGAACTCCGGAATGATATTTTCATCTTTTATTCCGCCGGTTAATCCGTTTTTTCCGGCATTTTCTTTTTTTGGAAAAACTTTTATAGTCGCAGCTGGTTTTCCCGTCTTTTTCCGGACAATCTTGCCGTCCTCCTGATCCATTTTATGCACAATCACCTCGTCTTCATCCATAATCATTCCGCTCCAACGCGCAATTTTTTCCTCCACTTCAACCCGATCTTTTCCGTATCTCTCCCGGGAGATGCGGATGACTTTCTCTTCGTTTTGTCGGGTATCCTCCAGATCAAACGGCGGCAGAGTGGATGCCGAAAACGCATCTCCGGCCACCCCGTCAATCATAAGTTTCAGATAAATGCTGTATTTATTGAGATTGACAATATCATTCATCGTAAACACCGGCTCATATTCTTTTTCCAAATGTTCCGCATCTTCGGCGCCTACGCGAAAAGAAACAATTGTTCCAACATTGCCAAAAATGGCGTCGCGCACCACCGTATTGTGGTCAAAAATCAGCTGATTGATATATTGATGCGCCAGAATGAGATTTAACTTGTATTTTCTGGCCTCTGACAAAATATTAGCAAAAGATTCGGTCGCAAAATTTTGAAATTCATCAACATACAAATAGAAATCTTTGCGTTCGCTTTCGGGAATTTCCACCCGCCCCATGGCCGCCAGCTGAATTTTAGTCACAATCATGCCGCCTAAAAGTCGCATTGAATCTTCGCCAATCCGCCCTTTTGACAAATTGACAATCAGGATTTTTTGGTTGTCCATAATGTCACGCATATCAATCGTCGATTTCGGCTGCCCGACAATGTGGCGTATGACCGAGGACGACAGGAACTGGCCGACTTTGTTCTGAATGGCCGCGACGGCTTCCTTGCGAAACTTGTCTTCCCATTTGTCAAATTCATTAATCCAGAAAGACTTTACCACCGGATCTTTTATTTTCGGATAAACCCGCTTCCTGAAATCCTTGTCAAACATCATGCGATTGACGCCAAGCATAGTTGAGCCGGGATAATCCAAAAGCGCTAAAATAGTATTATTAAGAATATACTCCATGCGCGGACTCCACACATCCGGCCAGATCTTTTTGAAAACTCCCATCATGCCCGATGCCACCAAATTTTTCTTGTCTTCATCTACCGCTTCAAGGATATTGAAAGCAATAGGAAATTCTTTGTCCGCCGGATTGAAATAAATAACATCGTTTATGCGGGCAGGTGGAATGGCGCGTAGCATTTTTTCTGCAACCTCACCGTGCGGATCAACAACGCAAACACCCTCGCCGTTGCGGATGTCCTGAACGGCCATATTTTCCAGCAGATTAGATTTGCCCATGCCGGTCTTGCCGATGACATAGACATGCCGCCGCCGGTCGTCGCGCTTGATGCCGAAAATCCGCTCCTGGTTTCTGAAATTTGTTTTGGCGAAGAAATTGATATCTGACATTTTTCTTTAAAAAAATGACGGATATCATCCTGAGCGAAGCGAAGGATCCCATACAAATATAGTTAGTACTAATTCTACGGGATTTATCACTGCGTTCGGAATGACACCTGTATTTTTTAATTAACCCACCGGCAGATTCGCCGGCGCTCCTCCCCGCTTTGACTGAATCTGCGTGACCGACGGAGCCTTGACTTCCATATTCGGGAAATGAAAAACTGTAGCCAGCTCTTTGGAAGACATCAGCAATGTCATGCCGGTCATATCTCGATCGCGGTAACGCCGGTAGATTTTCCTCTGGCGATAAGCAAGTCTTTCTTTTTTGAGAATATAATTGGCATAAGTCTTGCTCGGATCATGCGGCTTGAAATTATTGAGACTAAGATCGGAAAACTGCTTGATCGCGCCGAAGAAGGCGGAGACGAAAGTTTTGTCAAAAACCTCCCGTCGCCCAAGAATCAGGAGGCGCATTTTGACGCGAAAAAAATTGCGGGAAAGATTATCTTCTGTCGCTTTTAGCGCTTCTTTTTCTCCCGGAGTCAGCCTGAACTCCAGCGGCTGTTCTTCCTTGTCAGCCGCTGATTTAAATTCCAGCGGGGCAACAAGCGCTTTGGGCAACGCGGCAATAATATCGCTTATATGCTGCAAAATTCCCGCTTCTTTTTTTTCGGCTTTTTTGGCCAGCTTGTCAAGAACTTTTTTTTGCGCTTTTTCTTTCTTCCACGCTTCCGGCTGCGGATCCAGGACGTATTGCAACCAAATATGCTGGCCCGGACCCAGAGTGCCTATGACTTCAGCCATCGCCGCCAAAGGATCAATCATGGTGCCTGTAATGTCCTCCTCGAATTTGTCATAGGTGCGGATAGGCAAAGGATCATCGTCTACAAACTGGACATCCGTACCCCACAAATCCCAGTCTCTGTTGGGGATTACTTTGGGAAATTTTTTCGTGTAATCCGGAACTTCAATAATTTCCGCGTCCGGCAATTGCGCATAAATTTGCGCTTCAATAAGATTCCGGAATTTCTTTTGGGTACGTATATAAAAATGCATGGCACCCTCTTCGCCCACTATTTCCAAACTGAATCTGTCCATAACCGCGCCTTTTAGATATCTGTCAAAAGGATTGATAGTAACCACTACTCCGGCAATGCCCTGATACAGGGATTCCATTATTTTCGGGCTTTTTTCGATATCTTTGGGCGGAATGATTTCCAAATAAGCCCATTCCAGTTTGCAAAAAAAACAATTGGCTGAAAATTCAATAATAAAATCCATCCAGAAAGTCTTGAAAAGAAAATAAAAAGCCACCGGCAAAATGATCCACCAAAATTGGTGAAACACTTGGCCAATGGCTCCAAACATTGTAAAAAAATCGTTTATCATTTTTTCTTTGACGTTGCAAAGCCCACCTTTGTCTCCGCCGAAGGCGGAGCAACAAAATTGAGATCTCTCACCAATTCCTTTAACAAACTTTTATTATGCGCATTAAAGCCGAAGGCAAATCGTTGCAAAATTCAAGAATTTGTAAGCGCAATTCCGGAATTGGTACTGGGAATTTATATCTTACTCAATGGGGTAAATTTTATTTTTTCACGGCATATCTTCCGCCAACTTTTTCAAAAATTCGCGCATTATTCAAATTTATCATCACTGTGGCTTTCTTGACTTTTCTTTTTTTCATCACTTCCTTAAGAATCGCTTCCCGACCCATCGGCTCGCTGCTCCCCCGCAAAATATCTTCCAGAACATCCCGGATTGTGCCTTTTTCATAACCCCATTCCTTAAGCGCATAAATTCCCCGCCCTACTAAAACAAAGCGCGTATCTTTAATTAGTTCATTATGAACAGTCTGCGGATGAGCTTTTCTTTTTCCCAATTCGTGTTTGTCGATAAGTTGCGCCACTTCCGAAAAATGCAGCGGCTTGCCATATTCTTTGAGCACCAGATAAACCCTCTCGCGCGTTCCGCGCGGGCTGACTTCTTTCCAGTTTGCCATTCCCCATTTGCCGAATTTGTTTTTTTTGATTTCCGGTATAACCGCCAAATGACTCAGGATTTGCGCGCTGGAAAAATGAGGTTTTTTGGCAATAATTTTTCCGGCAATTTCATTATCTGTCAATAACTTGTGTTCTCTTTTCAAGGTTTCTCCGGCCAACACTGCCAGCTCTTTGATTCTTTCAACAGTGCTTTCTCCGGCGATCATCCAGGATTTTTTCAGCAGGCCTTTTTCGTCAATGATTTGAATTTTGGAAGAAATTGTCCCGAAAAAAACGATGGTATTGGCTTCTCGAATGTTGCCGCCGCTTAATTTCGTTATCAGCTTCTTTTCTTCCATTATACCATTGTTCTGATTAATTGTCCAAATTATCCTTTCTTCAGCAAGTAAAAAATCCGGATTATTCCGCTTTTCGGAAATTTTTTTGAGCGCGTCTGCAATAATCTGGCGCACCCGTTCGCGCGTAATGCCGTTTTCCCGGCCGATACAATCAAGTGTTTCCGCTTTTTCCTGATCTATGCCAAATCTTTTTTTGACAATCTTCCGGGTTCGTTCCGGCAAATCAGACAACAAATTATTAGCCGGGCCAAAAAAACCCTCTTTTTCAGGATGGGTCATATTCTGGCTTGTTTTTAGCTCTTTTTCCATATTGATGAACTTATATAAAACTCAAATTCGCGTCAAAACAGATTAGCACATATAGACCGGTTTTGTCAAGGGTGACAATATTTTTCTTTCATGTTATACAAAACTAAGCAGTTCATTGAAAAATCTATTGGGATTTTAACCGAAAAGAAAATAATGTATGCTGAAAAACTTAACCCATAAGGAGGGCTGATTTATGCTGACAAGACAATCTGTGCGAATGACGATTTTTATCACAAAAACAAGTAGTGATCGCTTGAAAAAACTAGTTGTGTCGCTTGATAATACTTCGGGGCCGTTGGGGTCAGGAGGATACAGCGTACGAAGACATGAGGAATTGGACAATTTTTTCATCTTTACGGAGTGTGATTGCGCCCCTGCCAGAAGCTTTATCGTGGGAATAAAAGAAAAAGAAATATGGGCAGTTGACTTAGCTGGTTATCTTGCTGCCGCACTTGTTAATGTCGGAATAGAATTCGATGCAACTTATAGAAATTTCCCCAGCAAAGAGCTCGCGCGCAAAGCATTTCAATCGAAAAAATCCTAGCGCTTAAATAAGGCTCGCGCCAACCGGCACGAGCCTTTTTAATTTCAAAAATATATTACAACCCGTATTTTTCTTTGTTGGCTTTATGCTCTTCGAATGTTCGGGCAAAGACGGTTGCGCCGGTTTTCGGATCGGAAAGATAATAATTGTATTCCGAATCCTTCGGATAGACAGCCGCCCGGATAGCGGAAAGCCCCGGATTATTAATCGGCCCCGGCGGCAAGCCTTTGTTCAAATAAGTATTGTATGGCGATGGCGTTTTTGTGTCCGCAATGGAATATTGCTTCTTGTTTTCGCCTAGAATATAAGCCAGCGTAATGTCGCTTTGCAGGGGCTGTCCTATTTTCAACCGATTCCAATATATTCCGCTGACCAGCGCGCGGTCTTCGTCACTTCTGACTTCATTTTCAATGATGCTGGCCATAATAATTATGTCCCGTATGGTTTTTCCCTGTTTTTGCATTTCTTTCCGCAAATCGCCCGCCAGCCTTTCGTCGAAATTGGACAGCATCCGGCTTATTATCCTCTCCCCGCTTGTGTCTTTGGCAAAAAAATATGTGTCGGGAAAAAGATAACCTTCCAGGTTTTTTATTTCTTTCAGATATTCATAGCGACTGACAATTTCTTTGTCCGGGCTCTCAGTTAATTTCAAAAATTCTCCGCCAGGGAGGCCGTTGGCATTCAGCCGTTCCGCCATTTGTTTCGCGCTCCAGCCTTCAGGAAAAGTGATTTTTTTGTAGCCGGGAAGAATGTTATCTTCCTGCGTAATATAAGCTGCGATTTCCGGTATGGTCATTTGCCCGCTTAATTCATATTTGCCCGGCAGAATCCTGTTCAGTAAGTTCCGCGACCGCAAATAATAATAGAAATACGCTTTCCCTGAAATCAGATCTTCGTTTTTGAGCCTGCCGGCAATCGATTCAATGCCGTCGCCCTTCCTGATTTCAAATATTTTCTTTTCTTTAAATTCCGAATGTGAAAAATAAACCTGATAGCGAAAATAAAAAACTCCGCCGATGGCGATCAGAACTGCAGTGATAATAATTACGCTTTTTTTCATTTTATTTGTCTTTCACAAACGGCACGAAATAAAAACCGGGGAATTCCTCCCTGAAAAAATCGGTTTCGCTTTTTTTCTCAAAATAAAAAATACTGTTCCGGATAGGTATGACCATTTTCCCGCCGATTTTCAGCTGCTTTTTGAAAGCCGGCGGAACTTCTTCCAATGAAGCAGAAACCAGAATCCGGTCATACGGAGCTTCTTCGGAAAAACCCTGGCTACCTTCAAGATTATGAAATTCCGCTATTTTGTCGCGGACATATCCGTATTTGTCGGCGTTTTTTTCGCCAAAATCCTTGAGCTCCCTGATTCTTTCCAGCGCCACCACTCTGCCTTTTTTTCCGACAATAAAGGCCAACAATGAAGTTGTCCAGCCGGAACCGCTGCCGACATCAAGAATCTTCTGTCCTTTTTTAGGTTCCAGAAGTTCCAACATAAAAGCCACTACCAGTGGCTGCGAAATCGTCTGTCCAAAACCGATTGGCAGCGCAATATCCATTTCGGCGTCCTGATATAACTCCCCGGGAACAAATTCTACCCGGCTTATTTCCGAAAAAGCGTCAATAATTCTGTCTGTTTTCAGATAGCCCTTTCGCATTAAATTGTAAGCCAACTTGTTCACTTTGCGCTAAGCTTAACATTATTAAATATCTTTCAGCAATATGCGAAAAGATTTATTGATTTATAATATCCCCAAGCATAAAATAAAGCCATCCGGGGTTATTTTGAGATTCACATTACATGCCAAAGACCTGAACTATAACATCCCTGGTTCTGGCTCCGTCCATTTCCGCAAAAAATATGCTCTGCTTTTCCGTAAAAATCATTTTGCCTTTTTCTATCGGCAGTGTTTCGCTTACGCCCAGCAACATGGCTTTGCAGTGCGAATGTCCGTTGCTGCGCCCGTCTGAAGTTTTAGAGCGGGTGAGCTCGAAAAGATCATGTGAATAGCGGTCGCTGACCGGCACCAAGCGGTAAAGAACGCGCATAAAATCCTGGATAAGCATGGATTCATTGTGATTGACAACAATACTGGCGGAAGTGTGCGGCGAATAAACAAGCACCTGGCCTTCGCGCACGCCGGAATTGGCAATAATTTCTTCCACTTTGTCCGTAATGTCAATAAATTCAATCTGGCTTGAGCTTTTCAGCTCGATTTTTTGTTTGTATATTTTCACCCCGCACTAACTTTTGATATTATTAAAAAAATTTTTATTTAATAATAATAAAAGTGTGTTAAATTTTATTTTATCAAACCCAGACAACTAAACATTTCGAACATCGAAAGTTAGTGCGGGGTTCATTTCTTATTTTCTAAAAACGCCGGCAACTTTTTTCGCTACTTCTTTGTCCAATACTCCCGGTATTATTTTATCACAATGCGGCTTTTTGACCAATGTCGCAATTATTTTTTAGAAAGCTTGAGTTTGCGGTAAACGCTTCCGGCCGCTACCGCGCCTTCGGCGACTGCCGTGATAATTTGGCGGAATTTGTTGGAGCCGGTTGTCGCGTCGCCGGCGGCATAAACATTCTCCACATTCGTAGCCTGGGTGTTATCCACAACAATGTATTTTTGTTCATCCAGCGCCACGCCCAGATTCTGCGCAATAGTCACGCCAGGCGTCGATCCTATTTCAATGAATATTCCCTGCGCCGCCAGTTCTTTTTCTCCGTCAACGGTTTCGTATTTTAAGCCGGAAACTTTTTGCTCGCCCAAAATTTCCTTGCAGCCGGTCATCTTAATTTTTTCTACTTTGCCGTTTTTGAAAATCAATTCATCCCAGGACGGCTCCCAATTGCATTCGTCGCGATAAAGCAGTTTCACGCTGTTGGCGAAATCGGACAAGTGAATGGCCGCTGTTGCTGCTGCGTCTCCTCCGCCAATTACTGCCACGTCTTTACCGCGAAAAAACATGGCATCGCAAGTGGCGCAATACGAAACACCTTTGCCGATAAATTTGTCTTCGCCGGGAATGTTCATTTTGCGCACTTTCATTCCCAGCGCTAAAATGACGCTTCCAGCCTGATACTTTTCTCCGTTTGCCAGCACCTCAAAATCATCCTTCGTTTTCACAATTGAAGAGACATCAGCTTGGATGATTTCGGCTCCCAAATGGCGGGCGTGATGTTCGAATTTTTCCATAAGTGCTTTGCCCGGAACAGAAATTTCTCCCGCCCAGTTTTCAATTTCTGCGGCTTCCACAACCTGTCCGCCAATTTCATTGCCGATTACCAGATGATCCAACTTGTAACGCGACGCATAAATTGAAGCACCCAAGCCGGCCGGACCGGCGCCGATTATAATCAAATCATAAATTTTTTCTTCCATACTGCAGTTTTTATTTGTTATTTAAAATTTTTTGTGTTTCCCGAAAAATGTCGCTGATGCCCGGCTGAAAGCCCGGATTGATGGCGCCGCCTTTGTTTAGCAGCTCTTGATAGGGATTAATCAGGCTTCGTATGAGCGGAGGCAAATAAATAGCTCCCAGAACCAAAGGAATGATGATTATCAAAACGTAAATCAGGCTTAAAACACGCTGAAAAACCACATAGTT
The DNA here is from genome assembly GCA_964624015.1 of uncultured Bdellovibrionales bacterium. Lineage (GTDB taxonomy): Bacteria > Patescibacteriota > Minisyncoccia > Moranbacterales > UBA2206 > CAZUWD01. The sequence goes on from CAZUWD010000001.1 coordinate 23,512, forward strand.
TTTAATTTTGCGAGCCATCCCGTGAATTTCCCGCGTCAGCCTGATGTTTTCCTCCAGAAGATTTTTAATTTCTTCCTGCGGAATCTTATTTTCATCAGCCATAATTTTTGTTCTTTTTACCCCTTGTCCTGCTCTTGCAGGCTTTCCAAGGCCGCTTTCAATGTATCAACATTTTGAACTCCCGCAAATTCTTTCACTACCTGCCCGTTTTTAAAAATTTTGAGCGTCGGAATTGACATAATTCCGAACTTTTGAGCCGTTTGGGCATATTCATCCACATTCAGCTTTCCGATCTTGGCTTTGCCTTCCACCGCTCTGGACAATTCTTCAATGATCGGACCCATCATCTGGCACGGACCGCACCAGGGAGCCCAAAAATCAACCAGCACCGGCTTTTCTGATTTTAAAACCTCCTGTTCAAAGTTTTGGTCTGTAAGCTCCATAGCCATAATGGATTAACTGCGAATCAAGTCCTAATTTTTTTCGAATGTCCGAAAATTATTAGTAAAAAATTCGCATAAATTAAAAATTATTAATGACTTAATTCACATCCATTCAGACAAAAGATAAATTCCAATAAACAACATCACCGCTCCGGTAATCGCGTGCAAAAGCCGGACATTTCTTTTGCGAATTTCTTCGACTTTTCCCATCCGGATACCGAGATACATGCCGACGGTAATCAAAAGCATCGGCAATATAAAAATCAAATTATACAGCATGAGCAACAATAAAGTTTTGGCCATATCCACCCGTTCCGCCAAAAGGCCGAGAATAACAATATAGGGGCCGCTGGTGCAGGGAAGCAAAAACAAGCTGACCAAAAATCCGGCGCCGAACGCTCCGATGGGGCTGGCCACGCGTTTAATAATCGACTGCATTTTCGGGCGCCAGCTGAACGGCACTTCCATTACAAAAAATTTGCCG
>CAZUWD010000002.1:0-22029 GCA_964624015.1 uncultured Bdellovibrionales bacterium
GAGCGTGGAGTCATGCCAAGTGGGTGACACCATAACAAATTCACAGATGTTTGCGAATGAAAGAGAAACTGGTGCAAGCCGAATCGAACCTCTTCCCGGCTACAAAAAGGTAACGCCTATGGTTTATGCTTCTTTTTATCCGATCGAAGGATCAGATTACAATTTTATGCGCGACGCTTTTGAAAAGCTCAAGCTTAACGATGCCGCCTTTACTTTCGAACCAGAAAGCAATTTAGCGCTGGGACGCGGTTTCCGCTGTGGATTTCTTGGAATGCTGCACCTGGAAATTATCCAATCCCGCCTTGAGCGCGAATTTGAAATCAGTCCGACTATCACCACTCCGGGCGTCGTTTACGAAGTTGAGCTTAAAAACGAAAAAAATAAGATTAAAATTTATTCCGCGACCGAAATGCCGGATCCTTCAATAATTGAAAAGATTTACGAGCCATATGTGAAATTGGATATAATTTCGCCCGGCATTTACCTCGGGAATATCATGGAGGTAATGAAAAATACCCGCGCATTATACCTCAATACCGAATATATAGATTCCGACAGGATTATCCTGACCTTTGATTGTCCGTTGACTGATGTTATTACCAGCTTGCATGACGATCTGAAAAGCGCTTCATCCGGATACGCTTCGATGAATTATGAAATTACCGGATATAAAGAGCATGATTTGGTTAAGCTTGATATTTTAGTGGCTGAGGAAAAGGTTGACGCCTTTTCCCGCATTGTACCCAGAAAACAGGCATTTTCGGAAGGAAAGCGGACTGTTGAAAAGCTAAAAGAATCGATACCTAAGCAAAATTTTCAAATCGCGCTTCAAGCCGCTGTTGGCGGCAAAATAATTGCCCGGGAAACAATCAAGGCGTTTCGCAAAGACGTAACCGCTAAGTTGTACGGCGGCGATGTGACACGCAAAAGAAAGCTGTTGGAAAAACAAAAAAAAGGCAAGAAAAAAATGAAGAATATCGGCCGGGTGTCCATTCCGCCTGAAGCGTTTTTAAATGTTTTGAAAAAATAGATTTGCGTTCTAAGATTGGCGCAATCTCAAAAATATTCAAATTCGCTAAAATTATGCAAGCAAATGAAAGCCAGCTTTTTTTGGTTTTGCACAATATCCGCAGCGCTTATAATGTAGGCGCGATTTTCCGCACTGCTGACGGTTTGGGGATAAAAAAAATTTATCTGACCGGATATACACCAAGCCCGGCTGACAAAATACACAAGACGCAAGCGCAAAAAATGCTGGAAAAGACCGCTTTGGGTGCGGAAAAAAATGTCTTATGGGAAAAAATTGAAAAAATTTCAAATTTAATGAAGAGATTGCGGGATAAAAACGTAAAAATTATCGCTCTTGAACAATCCAAAAACAGCATTTCATTAAAAAATTTTGAGCCGGAATTTCCATTGGCACTTATACTCGGAAATGAAACGGCCGGAATTCCGGCGGATATTCTGAAGAAATGCGACCAGACCGTATCGATCCCAATGCGGGGAAAAAAAGAATCGCTTAATGTATCCATTGCGGCCGGTATTGCCGCCTATAAGATCCTGGAGCGCTAAAAAAACCCGGTTGCCCGCTTGTCCTGTTTTTGCTATAATTCCAATATGGTAAATTTCGCAAAAAGAAACAAAAAAATGTACCGGATTTGGGTGGTTGTTTCGATTATTGCAGTCTTGGCCATGATCGCTTTTACAATTGCCCCGGCGCTTTCAATTCCGTAAAATCCATATGACGCAAAAAAACAGCGGCAAAAGCGTTAATTTCTGGGTTAAATTTTTTCTAATCCCGGCTGCGGTAGCGCTTTTTTTTGCGGGCGTGGCTCTTTACGGACAATTTTCCAAAAAAAGGCAGGTTCAAACGGAAATCAATAAATTACGGAACGAAGCCGAAAAAATTGAAAAAGAGAACAATTTGATCCGGGAAAAAATTGCCTATTTGGAAAGCCGCGACTTCAGGGAACGCGAGGCTAAAGATAAGCTGAACTTGCAAAATCCGGATGAGAATTTAGTAATCATAAAATCCAGAGTGCCCGAAATTAAACAACAGGAGGATGAAAAAATGCCGGAAATTCCCAATCCGGAGAAAAAAATTTTCAATCCCAGAAAATGGTGGGATTATTTTTTCAAATACTGATCTTTCCCCGGAAATTTTCAAATAACCGCAACGAATTATTTTTCACAATTTAACTTTAGCGGATATTGCGGCCGGGAGATTTTCCGGCCAAATGCGAAAGTTTGTTTTATAAAACTCAAATGGAAACGAACCATAATCAGGAAAAAGAAAGCGGGATAAAAAACACGACGATAATAAAAGTTTTTATAGCAATTTTTTTAGCGGCTATTTTTTCAATAACTGCTTTTATTTATGCATCCGGATCAAACAACAAGGCGGTTGCGCGAATTTCACAACTCATTCCTTTTCCAGCGGCAATAATTGACAATACCCGCTGGATAGAAATCGGGGAGCTGGAAAAAAATTTACAAGCTTTGCGAAATTTCTATGAAAAACAAAACTTTTCCGACAGTGGATTTCGGATTGATTTTTCCACTAATGAAGGACAAAAGCGGCTCCTGATAAAAAAAAGGGATTTGCTTGAAAAAATGATCGAAAATCGCGTGATTGAAATTTTAGCGCAAAAAAACGGAATCAGAATAGATCGCAAAGAAATTGACCGGGCGGTATCCGAAGAAATCGCCCGTTACGACTTGCGGGATCAGCCGGAGAAAAATCTGCAAAAAATTTATGGGTGGGATTTGGAAGATTTTAAGGAAAAAATCGTTAAGCCGGATTTATACCAGAAAGCATTGAGCGATTATGTTAGAAAAAATAATCCGGCCGCGGTCGAGGCGCGCAAAAAAATCGAAAAATCCCTGGTTGAATTGGAAAAAAATGAAGACTTCGCCTTTGTCGCGAGAAATTTTTCCGAAGGAGAAAGCGGAAAAAACGGCGGGGAACTAGGATGGTTCGAGGCAAATCAAATGATACCGGAAATTGCAATGAGTGTTTTTGCGCTGGAAAAAAATAGCCTGAGCGATATCATTGAAAGCTCCCTTGGATTCCACATAATCCGCGTCGATGATAAAAAAACTGAAAACGGAACCGAGAAAATAAAAATCAGCCAAATTCTGGTACGAACTCAAAATTTTTCCGACTGGCTGGAAAATCAGGAAAGAGAAATGAATATTTTTATTCCACTAAAAGATTTTTACTGGGATAAAACAAGGCAAAGCGTCCGGTTTAAAGACGAGGCCATGCAGAAATTTGAAGAAAACCTGGAAAGAAATTCTTCGGGGGATATTTCCGTGATGTTTTAATGATAATTAAAAAGATCAACACGGACGATTTTAATTTTCTGGTTAAATTGCCTGTTAAATAATTAATAAATTCCTGTTTTAACGGCCAATCGGCCGAAAAAACAGAACCATTAAAAAATGCCAAAAGCAAAAGTAAATGAAGATCTCTGTATCGGCTGCGGAGCGTGCGAATCGCTGTGTCCCGGCGTTTTTAAGCTGGAAAACGGAAAATCGCATGTCATCGCGGATAGTTGCGGCGATTGTGATTGCCAGGAAGCCGTGGACAGCTGTCCGGCTAACGCGATTTCCCTGGAATAATCATTCCGGGTTCAGCCGAAAACTTCGGACTCAACTTCCGCCAGAGACTGCGTGGTGCTGATCAACAGGCGCGACTGTTTTTGGCGGAAATAATGCCGTCTTCAGATTGTAATTGTATTTGTGAAATGACAAAAAAGCAGGAGCTGTTTGATGATTTTTGAAAAATGAAAACTGCTTGACGGCAGAATCTTTTTTGTGAGAAAATAATACAATTATAATTTCAGATTGAGCTTCTTTGTGTTTTTTCATCCTTGCACAAGCGGAAGTCCGTCAGATAAGCCTTAAGTTTTATGGACTTGACAATATCCGGAATCTCACTGCGATAGCCGCCAGAATTAAAGCAAAATTAAATAAACTTTTTAAAATAATTTAATAACATATATTTTATTCATATGGAGGAAACAAACATTTCCAAACCGATAAACAACGAAAAAATTCAAAAAAAATCCGGAGATAAAACCCCCTGGACCGCTCTGTTGCCGGCAGTAATTTTGATTTCTGCTGTTTGCGGAACTGTTTTCGGATTCATGTCATCCCAGATTGCCGCTAAAGTTTTTCCGAATTTTTTAAAACTCGCTCCAGGCAATTTTTCAAACGATGCCAACCGCGATATTATTCGCCAGCGGGTTGTAGAAGAAGATTCCGCTGTTATTGAAGTTGTGGAAAAAAGTTCACCAGCGGTAGTCAGTATTATTGTCAGCAAGGACATACCGAGAATCCAGGATTTTTTTTCCAACCCTTTTAATTTCCCTGATTTTTTTGGTTTTCCTGATTCAGAAAACAGGAGTAAGAACGGCGGGAAGCGGGAAATTGGAGGCGGTTCCGGTTTTTTAATCTCAAACGATGGAATGATTGTCACCAACAGGCACGTAATCGAAGATATGTCCGCCGAATATACAGTCGTGACCAGTGACGGCAAAGAATATGCAGCCAAGGTGCTGGCGAAAGATCCGGTTAATGATTTTGCGGTCATTAAAATTGAAGGCTCCGAGTTTCCGACTCTTTCTCTCGGAAACTCTGATGATCTTAAAATCGGCCAGACAGTCGTGGCTATTGGCAATTCACTGGGAGAGTTTTCCAATACGGTCAGCAAAGGAATAATTTCCGGCCTGGGCAGAAGCGTAACTGCTTTCGGCAGTTTTGGCATGTCGGAACAACTGAAAAACATTATACAGACTGATGCGGCTATCAACCCCGGAAATTCCGGCGGGCCGCTTCTGAATATCGAAGGCGGGGTCATCGGCATTAATGTGGCGCGGGCACAAGGGGCGGAAAACATCGGATTTGCAATTCCTTCCAACCAGATAAAAAAGACTGTTGAGCAAGTTAAAAATACGGGGAAAATATCAGTTCCCTACATTGGAGTACGCTATATTCCCGTCAATTCAACAATTCAAAAAGAAAACAATCTGCCGTTTGATTACGGGGTTTTGGTTTTGCGCGGGCAAAAAATGACTGATTTCGCAGTTATTCCCGGTTCGCCCGCAGACAAAGCAGGAATAGTTGAAAATGACATTATTTTAGAGATAAACGGAAACAGAATAGATGACAAAAACGGGCTGGCCGACCTTATTGCCAGCCGGAACATCGGGGAACAAATTACGCTCAAAGTTTGGCACCGCGGGAAAACAAAGGAAGTTAAAGTCACCTTGGAGGAAAGAAATTAAAAAAACACTCAAGTAAAAAATTGGCAACAAGCGGGCATAAATAAATATACGCACAAATTGATTGCATTCAGTTTCGTAGTTATGGATATAAACAAATTTACCAATAAAAGCCAGGAGGCCCTGCGCAACGCGCAGGAACTGGCCATTATGAAAAACCAGCTGCAGGTGGATGTTTTTCATTTGACTTATGTCCTGATATCCCAGGAAAATTCCATCGTGCCCGTCATTCTCAAAAAAATGGAAGTTAATCTGGAAAAAATAAAATCTGAAGTAATGGCAGAAATCGGCCGCTATTCAAAAACATCCGGCGGCGGAGTGGCTCAGCTTTTTATAACGCCTGAACTGCTGGTAATTCTGAACGCCTCCGAAAGCGAGGCCAGAAAGCTTGGCGATGATTTTGTTTCAACTGAACATATTTTTCTCTCCCTGCTTTCCGCAAAAACCAAGGCGGCCGAAATATTAAAAGCCAACCAGCTGGAATATGATCCGGTTCTAAAAATTATCGCTGAAGTCCGTGGAACGCAAAAAGTCGATTCAATGGATCCGGAAAGCAAACTGCAAGTACTGGAAAAATATACGATCAACTTAACGGAGCTGGCGCGCGAGAAAAAACTGGATCCCGTTATTGACCGCGACAATGAAATACGCCGGGCTATGCAGGTTTTAAGCCGACGCACAAAAAATAACCCCGTGCTTATTGGAGAGGCCGGAGTAGGGAAGACCGCGGTCGTCGAAGGACTGGCGCAAAGAATTGCCGACGGCGACGTTCCGGAAACATTAAAAAACCGGCAGCTTGTATCTTTGGATTTGGGCTTGCTTCTGGCTGGCACAAAATTCCGGGGTGAATTCGAAGAACGCCTGAAAGCGATCATTAAGGAAGTCGACCAGGCCGCCGGCAGATACATCTTGTTTGTTGACGAGCTGCACACCCTGGTCGGAGCCGGCGCGACAGAAGGAGCGCTTGACGCTTCAAATATGCTGAAACCGGCTTTAGCTCGAGGACGCATTAAAGTAATCGGCGCCACCACTACCCGGGAATACCAGCGCTATATTGAAAAAGACGCCGCACTTGAACGAAGATTTCAGCCTATTATAATCACCGAACCTTCCCTTGAAGACGCCGTTGACATTTTACGGGGACTTAAAGAAAAATATGAAGTTCACCATGGCGTCCGCATCACCGACACGGCTCTCCTGGAAGCAGTGGCGCTTTCCGACCGGTATATAACCGACCGGTATCTGCCGGACAAGGCCGTTGATTTAATTGATGAAGCCACATCCGCGCTGCGGATGGAAATTGATTCCATGCCGGCAGAAATCGACTCTATGGAAAGAGCTATCCGGCGCCTGGAAATTGAAAAAAAGGCTTTGGAAAAGGAAAGAGACGCTGTTTCGAAAAAAAGAATCAGGGAGGTCAATAAAAAACTTGGTGAATTCCGGAGCGAATTTTCCAAAATATCGCTGCAGTGGAAAATGGAAAAAAATCTTATTACCAATATCCGCCGGCATTCGGCGGAAATCGAAAAACTGAAAGCCGAGGCTGAAATCGCCGAACGCAATTCCGAACTTGAAAAAGTGGCGGAAATACGCTACGGCAGAATACCCGAACTGGAAAAAAGGATCCGGCTGGAAAAAAAGAAATTGGACAACATTCAAAGCCGCAGTCCGATTTTAAAAGAAGAAGTTACGGAGGAAGACATAGCTAAGGTTGTTTCCCGCTGGACCGGCATTCCGGTTTTCAAAATGCTGGAAGGAGAAGCCCAGAAACTGGCGCATATGGAAAAAGATCTTTCACGCCGGGTAGTAGGGCAGAAAGAAGCGATTTTTGCGGTTGCCAACGCGATTCGCCGTTCGCGCGCCGGACTTTCCGAACAAAAACGCCCCATAGGTTCATTCATTTTTTTGGGTCCTACGGGAGTCGGAAAAACCGAATTAGCCAAAGCTTTGGCAGAATTTTTGTTTAACGACGAACAAGCCGTAATCCGGCTGGATATGAGCGAATATATGGAACCTCATTCCGTAGCCAAGCTGATCGGCTCCCCTCCGGGTTATATAGGATATGAAGAAGGCGGGCAATTGACGGAAATAATCAAGCGCCGGCCTTATTCAGTTGTCCTTTTTGACGAAGTTGAGAAAGCGCATCCGCAGATTTTTAATATATTGCTTCAAATTATGGATGAAGGGCATCTCACCGATGCGAAAGGCCGCCGCGTTAACTTCAAAAATTCGGTTATCATCATGACTTCCAATGTCGGTTCGGAAATAATTTATAAAACCGGGCTGGGTTTCAAGGAAAACAGGCAAGTCGGAATAATGACCGAGGCGGAAATGCACGAAAAAGTCATGGAGTCGCTCCGGGATAATTTCAAGCCGGAGTTTTTAAACCGGCTTGATGAGATTATTATTTTTCATCCCATCAGCCCGGAAATGCTTGAGCGGATTTTGGGATTGCAATTGCAAATAATGCAATCGCGTTTGGATGAAAAAAATATCAAACTGATTATTTCAACGCCGGCTAAAAAATATCTTTCTGAAAAGGGTTATGATCCGGCTTATGGAGCCCGTCCATTGAAGCGAGTTATTCAAAATGAAATTCTTGACGAGCTGGCCTTGCAGATTATTGAAGGAAAAATAAACGAAAACAGCAAAGTAAAAATCGATTTCAAAGGCGGCAAAATTACAATCGCCTGAAAACTGCGGGCAGCAAGCACATAAAAACACCGGTTCTGCCTTACCTGCGCTCAAGCCGGCAAAATATACTTATTATCACTGTTGCGCTTTCGCAGCTTTTTGTAATTTTTGGATTATGTTTTTAAAACTTCGGCCATTTTTATACAGTCTAATATTTTTGCTGGGACTGGAACTAATCGTTCTCCGGCCGGCTTATGTGGCTTTCATTTCATTTTTTCTTTTCCTGTTTTCATTTTTTGGAGGACGCCGGATCGGAGGCAGATGGATTTTTTCCGTTTTGCCTGTATTTTTTTCTCTTTCTTCGCTGGCACTCCTTTATCTGGTAACGCTGGCATATGAACAACAAATTTTTATTTTTTTATCAGCCGCAATGTATTATCTTTCGCTTTTGGGCGCCAGCCGGCTGGGAGATTACAGCAAAGATCAAAGCGCTCTCGCCATGAACGCCGTCGCCGCCTTTGCCACGATTTTTTTTACTTTTGCCGGCGCTTACGGATTCTATCTGAACTTTCTGGTTCCGCTCTATTATTTGATGGCTGTCTATCTGGCAGTCGCCCTGCTGGTCAGCTATCAATATTTCGTTATATTAAATCCGGAAAAAAAAGCATCCATCCGCATATACAGTTTTCTATTGGCGCTGATTATGGCCGAATTAGCCTGGGCAATGAATTTCTGGCCGTTTGGATATTTGACGGCTGGCGTTTCCGCGCTTATACTCTATTATGTTCTTTGGGACATGACCCGCAGCCATTTTTTGAATCTCCTGAGCAAAAAGCGGGTCGTCGCCAATGTGGCGTTTTTTTCCGCCTTAATCATTCTGGTGCTTTTGAGTTCAAAATGGATACCGGTAATTTAAAAAGCTATGTTCAATAAAATTTTTAAAAAAATTGCAGTTATTTTTGTCATTATGGCTCTTGGCGGCTTGGGCGGCATTTTAGCCGACCGTTATTTTTTCCCGTATTTGAGCACGTTTGATTTTTTCGCCAGATATTCTTTTTTTAAGAAAGCCAATGAAAATGTGACTGTTATTAACAAAACCGAACAAGTTGTCGTGAAGGAGGAAGCTTCAATTGAAAAAATTTCGAACCGGGCTGCTGCTTCAGTCGTAAACATCATTGCATATGCGCAAAAAAGCGGGGGCGGAGAAATTGCATTGCCGCAAAATTTGACAGGCACGATCGTAACCAGCGACGGGCTTATTATGGCTTATGCTCCGGAAATAAAAACGGAGAATACGGCTTTCAAAATTTTGCGGGATAATGGAAATATTCACGAAATACAATTTGCCGGCGCCGACTCATACAGTAATCTGATTTTTTTCAAGGCGCCGCTGAATAATTTGCCCGCCATCGCTTTTGGAAACTCGGATGATGTCCGTTCCGGCAGCAAGGTAGTTGTCATCGGAAACAGCGGGGAAATTTATGCGAACCGTTTTGCCGGCGGACTGATCAGCGGGTTTGATCCGGGCTTCAATCTTTCCGGAAAAACTTTGTCGTCTTCGGAAAAACTGGAGGGAGTTTTTTTTACGGATTTTAATGCCGGCAGCTTTACGCCCGGCGGGCCGGCTATTGATTACGCCGGCCAAACAATCGGCATTGCCGGTTCAATTTTAAAAGACGGAAAAACAGTTTATTTTCTGATTCCGTCCAACAAAATAAAAAGGGTGCTTGAAAAAGCAATTGCTGCCGAATTTTCCCTGGCTCCATCGCTGGGAATTTATTATATTCCCTTAAACAAAAGCTACGCTCTTGCGCACGGCATTTCTTCGGAAACCGGAGCGTACATTTATTCGCCGTCCGGCCAAACCGGCTTGGCAGTCATCGCGGGATCACCGGCGCAAAAAGCGGGGCTGCGCTTGGGCGATATTATCAGAACGGCCAACGGACAGGAAATAAATTCAGAAAATTCTTTTTCTGATATTCTATATAGGCTCAAAAAAGGCGACTCTGTTGAACTTGATATTTTGCGCGACCAGAAAGAAATAAAAGTGAAAGTCAATCTGTAATCTAAGCAGGGTAAAAAGTTCTTTCCGTAAAATTCAACCGGCAAAAAAGGAGGCGGAATCGCCTTTTTTTGTCGCCTTGACAAATTTCCGCATTTTTGCTAAATTAAACCGTTAATCAATAGCAGAAAAGCATGGAAAATCATTTTGTCTGGAATTTAGCCAGAAGTAAAGCAAAAAACGCTTTATTAGCCGGTTTTTTTCTGGCCGCATTGTCATTTTTGGTTTTGATTTTCACCGAAAAGAATTTTCGGACTACAACCGATCTTTTGGTTTCCCAGAATCAGGTGGGTTTTACGGATTATTACGCGCTTTCAAAATCGGCTGACTATCTGACGAACATTCTGGCTGAATCGGTATATAGCGAAAAATTTTTGGATGAACTTAAAAATTCAGGCGTGGAAACGGGAGCTTTTCTGCCAACCGACAAGTCCCGGCGGCTCAAAGAATGGAAGAAAATTGCGGATATTTCCCACACGCCGAATTTGGGCATGATACGCATCCGTGTTTTCAGCGATAGTCAAAAACAAGCCACGGAAATCAGCAACGGCATCATTAAAGTTCTTACGGAAAAAAACAGCTTGTTTTTGGGCAGGGGACAGGAGTTGGAAGTCAAGACTTTAAACAGTCCGATTTGGGAAAAAAATCCCGGCTTAGCGCACATCATTTTGGTGATAGGCGGAGGATTTATTGTCGGCGCCGCCCTGGAACTTCTTCGCGTCTGGTTGAAAAACCAGGGACGAGTCCGGGACTCGGATGCTTATCTGGAAAGCTTGCGCGCATTGCATTCCGAATAAGCAAAAATTTTTGGGAGGTTCGCTTGGCGGAATTTTGAAAAAAATCCCGGCCGGCGAATCTCCGAAAGGAGATTTTATGTAGATAAGGACAGTCCGGTCCGCCCTTGGCGGACTATTGACAATTGAATAAATGAAGAAAGGATGGCGCGAAGATGAAAGCAAGAATCTTAACAATGATTGCCGTTGCGCTGATCCTTTCCGGATGCGCAACAACCCTGTATTCCGGCGTAAAGATCAATGCCGGAACTTCCGATATCGACGTCAATTTGCCGCCGGTGATGTATGCCGGAGTAAAGATAGCGGACTATTCTGAAGCTCAAGGCTTCATTGTCGTGCTCAATGATTTCCTCCTTTACAATGAATATCATCGATTTCGAGTGAGCTGGGAGGCAGTGAGTATTGACGCGGATGGCAATTTTCATGACGGAGTTGTTGTTACTAATCTTGAACAGAAATCTCCCGGTGGTCATTTTTACGGCCACGGGAAAACATTGTTTCTGCCCGGAACGCGCGCGTGATCGTGTTAGCTACTAATGCCAGCATGGGCTTTGATGCCTACGGGACGCCGTTCATGGTGTTTCGTGATCAGCTCAAAGATAAGGCGTATCGTAAAGAGCTTTATGCTAAAGGCACGCCTCTTTCGGAACTTCCGGACGCCGGCAGTTTTGAATCGATTGTTTCCGGCTGGAAATATCGTTTTCAAACGCCTTTTGGCCAAATACACACGCCTTGGCCCAGAGAGGTCATCGCGGAGCTCGCAAAAATAAATACCGGCTATACGGCCGGAGAGCGGGCGCGCGCCGGTAAGTGGGGGCTATATGCCAATCCCGCCCTGGCGGCGGTTAATCCGGCTCTGGCGGCACTGCCGACCGGAATAGGGTTGATTAGCGATATAGGTCGCACCGCTTTTGGATCATCCCGCGGTTGGGATATGGATTCAAAAGCAAACGACAGCGAAAGGCGACTTTCCCGCATGCTCCTTGAGGAAGCGAGGGAGAGCGCCGCAATTCGGATTTACAGAAAGGAGATGCCATGAAGCGGATAGCAAACATAATCATCGCGTTTGTCGCGATTGTATTCGTGTCTGCCGGCGCCGCTTCTGCGGCGTCGGAATATACCGTAAAAAAAGGCGACACTCTCTGGAAGATCGGGAGACAATTCCAGATTTCATGGAAAGTGTTGCAGCGCGAAAGCGGAATAAAGAATCCGCATAAGATATATCCCGGACAGAAAATTGTCATTCCTGATAATTTCTACTGGGAAAACGCCAATGCAAACCCTTTTAAAGGAACACTAAGTGAAGCATTGCTGCTTAACGAATTTCCTACGGAAGCAGCTGTAGCCCTTGAAAGGGAGATTAGTGAAAGCCGATATGAGGAAGTTATGATCAAGGATGGTGATTACATTAAATCTATGACTTTCGGTAAAAATGAAGTTAAAAAAAATGTTATCGCACGGACAGGCAAAAATCAGCCTGCCAGGTTATATAAGGCAATTATTGGAAACACCCAATATAGACTGGTTTATCCAAAAGCATGCGGTAACTGGTCGCGGTTTAAAGATATGGCCAAGCCGGAAGAACCGCCTGCCCCTCCGCCGCCTTCGAAAGTTTCGGAGCCAACGCCGGAAGTAATGCCGCCTTTAGAGCCGCCATTACTTCAATTGGCTCCGCGGCGCCAACCACTGAAGCTTTTTCGGAGCGAAGAGCTCCGTTGCGTTGATGTCGAGCTGAATATCCGCCAGGGTTTCTGGTGGGGTGAAAAAGCCAGCGGGGAATTCTCATATGCCGAAGGTGGCGTCTGGGATTCGTGCTGGTATTGGGGACGAATGGTTGGATTTTATGCCAACCGTGATTCCGGCAAAGTTTCCTCGAGTTCCTATGAATGGGACTCCTGGGGAATCGGTCCGCAAGTCGGACTGCGTTATCTTGATTTTTACAAGCGGGATGACGGCACGGTCGGATTTCACGGCTGGACAGCCAAGTTGCGGCTGGCATATGCGAGTGTTTCAGGAAAGAATCCTCATTCGCTATACCACATGACGCAACAGGATTTATTGCTTGGTCTGTATATGGAATATGTCAGGCAGATATCACAAGAAACGACTGTCGCGCTGACATTTGAAGCCTGGTTCAGTCTTTGGAACAAGATCGACTCCAGCTGGAGCGGCGACAAAGCTTCCAATCGCGGCTGGATTCAGGCAGGTGGCTATGTGCAGAAGAAAATCAGCGATGACTGGGCTGTGCGCGTCGGCGCTTACGGCTTCTATCATCTCTGGGATGAGGAAACGGGAATCGGCGGATTTGCCGAAGCCCGTTATGACAACTGGCTTTTAGCCGGCGCATACGCGAATTTCGGTTTTGAAAACGGCCTGGCCAAAGGCGTCTATATCGGCGCCGAACCCGGCACGCTGTATAGCCGGAAAATGAACCAGGAAATAGACGACAGCATTTGGGCTGTCGATGAAAAAGGCAACCCGCTGGAAGGAGGGAAGAAAAAGAAGACCGATAAAGAAATGACAAATGACGATGAGTTTGAGGATATTTTTATTTTTCATCCGAAATCTCAAGTTAATCTCTCTTATTCGCCGAGCGAAATTTAGTCGCAAAGCGTTGACATAAATAAAAACCGGCTGGTTTCCAGCCAAATGTTCTCGTGAAGAAAGGAGGGTGTCATGAAAAAGACACTCGCAATCGTTTTTTGCCTCGTGGCAGCCATCGGAGTGATGGCGGCTGATTCGGCCAGCGCGTTCGAGCGACCCAGCGTCGCCGAGCCGCAGATCTGTCCGACTGGATCGTTCATCGACATTGTGCCGATGGACGACAAGGCCAAGGTAGTTGTAAAGGGCGTGAAGCTCTTTAACAACCAAATAGAAATTTATGGCGGAGGCGTCCTCACGGCAGTTACATTGGACGCCAACGGTGAAGCGACCATCCCTGCCCGGAGGCGGATCAATGCCGCGTTCCTGGGCGCCGACGGGAAGTATCATTACTTTCTGTGGGATGCTGACGATGCATATGTCGGCTATCCCTGTCTCGGCAAGGGGGTGACCATTGTTCCCGGCAGCAAGGGAGCATCTCTAACTGCCGAGGCCTGGGTCAGGAGGTAAACTTTTTCCTTCGACCGACTCAGCCCCGCGAGACTCAAAGAGTTGAATCAACTCTGCGAGTCCCCGGGGCTTGATTTTTTTTCGAAAATGTGCTATACTGAACGGTTGGCATTGTAGCTCAATTTTGAGAAAAAATATGCTTGAAAAAGCCAAAAAATTGCATAATCACCCGGAAACGGCGGGCGCGCTGTTTATTATCTTTTTTATGTCGCTTTTTATTTTGTCAAACCTGGCCGCCGGCTTTGTCTGGCCGCTTTATCTTTTGGCAATGGCGGTCGGCTTCGGCCTTTCCGTAAAATATCCGAGAAGCGGACTTTTCGCCATTGTATTTCTGACAATGATTTTTGAGCGATTTTTTACGCTGCAAAGCTTTTTTGTCGGCAAAATTGAATACAAACTTTATCCGCTGGACATCCTGATGCTGGGAATGATCCTGGGGACATTCCGGCAATATTCCGCCGGCTTCATCGAAAAGGCGCAACTGCGCAAAGCCGACTATGTTTTGCTGCTGTTTATTTTCCTGAATTTTATTTATTTTATCTCCGGTGTTTTTATCTTCAAGGCTGACGGACACTTGGCTTTTTCCACTTTGAAAAATTACGGTTTTTACGCCCTGCTTTATTTTCTGGCAACTTTCCTGATCCGCCGGCAAAGCGACTTGAAAAAGTTATTCAAATTTTTTTTGGCCGGCGCGATCGGAATTATCGCCTTTATTTTAATCGGCATTTTTCGCGGTGAAGGCCTGTGGAGCGAATTTACGCCGCTTTCCACTTCCGGCGTCCGCATTCTGGCCTTTACGCACGGATTGTATCTGGCGCTGGCTGTTTTTCCAATAATTTTATATTCCATCACCCGGGAAGGAAAGCAAAAAAAATGGCCGTATGTTTTGCTGGCCGCCTGGTTTTTTGGAATCGCTGGAACAATGATGCGGCATTTGTGGATTGCCGTCTTTGCCGTCATTTGCGGGCTGTATTTTTTCTTTGACGCCGAAAGGCGCCGGGAATTCCGCCGCCTGGGATACCGCCTGCTGCTGCCGATTTTGGCCGCTGCGATTATTGTTTTGTATACGGCGGCAATGAGTCCCCGTTCGGCTTTAAGCGGAGAAGTGAAGAGCGTTTTCGGATCGGTTTTTGAAAGAGCCGGATCGCTTGCCAGCGTGAGCCGGGACGAAAGCTATTCCTGGCGCAGCTTGGTCTGGAACAGCGCTTATGGCGAATTCAAAAAAAATCCGCTTGCGGGAATCGGAACCGGGAAAAAAATTTATGCAGAAACCCAGTCATACAAGGACTTCATCGAGGTCCGCAATATTCATAATTCATATTTGTCTGTCTTGATCCAACTGGGATTGATCGGCTTTTCCCTGTTCGCCGGCTTTTTATATCTTAACGTCAAAAATTTATTCCACGAAAAAAACGCCGACATCCGCCGTTTGTCAATTTTGTCTTTTCTCGGAGTATATCTGATCGCTCTCAATTTTCAGCCGTATCTGGAAACCAATTTGCTGGCCGTGTTTTTTTGGATAACTTTGGGCTTAAGCCGAAATTATTATGAAAATTCTGGAAATAAACAAATTTAACTATTTGCGGCGGGGAGCTGAAAGGCATTTTCTTAATATTTGCTCCATGCTCCGGGAAAAAGGCCATGAGGTCGCGGTTTTTGCCATGCACCATCCGCAAAATAAATTTTCGCCATGGCAAAAATATTTCATAAGCTATGTCGGCTACGGCTTGGAAGATAAGATTTGGCACAAAATCAAAGGTCTCGGACGGATGTTTTTTTCCTTCGAAGCCAAGCGGAAAATCAGCAAGCTTCTCCGGGAATTCCAGCCGGAAATAGCGCACATCCACAATATCTATCATCAAATTTCTCCGTCAATCCTGACGGAGATCAAGAAGCGGGGCATTCCGGTCGTTATGACCGTGCATGACTACAAGCTGATTTGTCCCAATTATCTGCTGACTTGCGGCGGCCAGGAAATCAAAACTGGACCAAATTTAAAATTTTGGGATTTTGTTCGAAGGCGGTGCTTCAAGAATTCTTTTTGGAAAAGCGCGCTGGTCTTCGCGGAATTTAAATGGCACGCTTTGCGAAACAGTTATGACAAGCATATAGATCTTTATATCGCGCCAAGCCAATTCGCAAAAAATAAGCTGGCTGAAGGGGGAATACCGGAAAAAAAAATTATCGTCCTGCCCCATTTCGCGGTTGCGCAAAAAAGCCGGGCAAAAGATATTGCCGGCGAAAGCGGCGCGCCGCGCGAAAAATACGCTTTTTATTGCGGCGACATTTCCCGCGAAAAAGGGGTTGACCGCCTGATTGCGATTTTTCAGAACCTGCCGGAAATAAAATTGTATTTAGCCGGATCGCTAAGCGGCGGCTTTGAATTTCCGAAAGCGGAAAACATCCGCTATCTGGGATTCCTGCAAAGGAAAGAGCTGGAAAAATATCTGCGGGGCGCGCTTTTTGCGGTTTCTGCTTCGCGCCTGCCGGAAACTTTCGGCTTGATCGCGCTGGAAGCTTTGCAAAATGCCAAGCCGTTCATCGGTTTTCGATCCGGAGCCCTGCCGGAAATAATTGAAAACAACCGGGAAGGATTTTTATGTGAAAATGAAAACGAGTTTGCAAAAAATATCATGAACTTGGCCGCCGATCCGGGACTGCGCATGCTTTTTTCACACAATGCCGTCAAAAAATTTCAGAAATTCGGCGAAAAAAATTATTATCGTAAAATCATGGAAATTTTTGAGCAAGCCTTGACAAAAAATTCCAATCGGCATAAAATAATCAGCTAATCTAATTAATCAAAAAACCTTATGAAAAGCCAAAAAAATGCCTTTTTGATCAGTCGCTGGCTGATAGCCGCCATCGTTATAATTTTAGCGACGTTGCCCTTTTTTGCCTCTTCCGGACGTGAGAAAAAGATTTATGTGAACGGCAACGCCGGCAGAACCCAGGACGGAAGCGTTTCCCGGCCCTACAAGACGATTGAAAAGGCCATGGAACATGCCGACGAGGACACGGAAATACATGTCGCCAACGGAACTTACCGCGAAAATGTTGTCATCCGCAAAGGAGTGGAGCTTTATGGAGAAAACAAAGACAAGACGGTTATCAAAGCGGCCGATGATGGCAAGCCGGCGGTTTTCATGTTTCATAAGTCAAAGATCAACAAATTCACGGTCCGCGAAGGAAAAGACGGGGTGCGGGTTGACGACGGCGCGCGCGTTTCAATCATAAAATGCTCCATCCGCGACAACGAAGATGACGGCATTCACGTCGAAGACGGCGACACTGGCAAAAAAAGCATTGTTTCGATTTCAGAAAATGAAATCCAAAAAAATGAAGGAGCGGGCATTTATTCCGAAAGGCACCGGCTTTCCATCGTTGACAATGAAATTGAAGAAAACGACAAAGACGGAATTGATCTGGCCAAAGGCAGCATCGCCTGGGTTGCGGGGAACGAAATAAGGCACAACAAAAAAAGCGGTTTGAAGCTGCGGATCGACAAATCGGAAATCTGGACCAAAAGCAATTCGGTGACCAGCAACGGGCGCGAAGGAATTGAAATTTCCTGGAGCGGTGATGCCGGCCGGATTGATATTTCCAAATCAAAAATACGGAACAACGACCGCTGGGGCGTGGCGCGAGTGCAAAGACATCCGATTGCCGGAGCGGCCGCGAGATGGAAAAATTATCTGACCTTCGACAACCGCAATGAATTTTTCAGCAACAAAGACGGTTCCGTTTCGCCTTTCGTTTTGGCAAAATAAGCAGAAGCCGCGACTAAAATTTTCGCATGAAAATAGCTTTTATCGGACAAAAGGGAATACCGGCCAAAATCGGCGGCGTGGAAACGCATGTCGAGCAACTGGCTAAAAGACTGGCCGCGCGGGGTCATGAGGTTTTTGCCTATGTCCGGAACAACTACACCGGCCGGGGAGTCCGCGAATATGAAGGCGTAAAACTTATCCGCCTTCCGGGCATCGGCACCAAACATCTGGACGCTATCAGTCATACATTTTTAGCCACCATTCACGCGCTTTTCCAGGGTTATGACATTATTCATTACCAAGCTATCGGTCCTTCTCTTTTGAGCTGGTTGCCGCGCCTTTTTTTGCGCCGGACAAAAGTCGTCGCCACGTTCCACTGCCAGGATTATTACCATAAAAAGTGGGGCGCCGCGGCAAGGCTGGCGCTGCGGATTGGCGAATACGCCGCCTGTACTTTCCCGCACCAAACGATTGTGGTTAGCAAGATTCTGCGTGATTATGTCAAAAACTCATACAACAAAAACGCGAATTATATTCCTAGCGGGGTTTCCGTCAATTTTCCCCGGGGGGAAGAAGAACTTGAAAGCCGCGGCCTGAAAAAAAGGGAATATGCCATTATTGTCAGCCGCTTTGTCCGCCACAAAGGCATTCATTATGCCATCGAAGCCTTCAAAAATCTCGAGGATCGCGGCTTGACTCGCGAATATAAATTGGTCATCATTGGCGAAAGTTTTCATACGAGTGAATATGCCGAATTTCTGCGCAAACATTCCGGCGCGCGTCCGAGTATTATTTTTACCGGCGCTTTGAGCGGCGAACCGCTGGCGCAACTGTTCGCCAATGCCGGCGTATTTATTTTTCCTTCAGAATCTGAAGGATTGTCCATCACCCTCCTGGAAGCTACGGCTTACGGCCTGCCGATAATTTTGAGCGACATCGCTGAAAACCGGGAAGCGCTTTTTGAATTCGGAAAATATTTTTCTTCCGGAGATGTCCGGGATTTGGAGGATAAAATGACTGATTTTTTTCAAAACCCGGAACAGATGGTTCAATTGGGCGCAAAGGCCCGCCAGCATGTCCGCCAGAATTTTGACTGGGACGCGATCGCGCAAAAAACGGAAAATTTATATTACGATATTTTGAAATCCGGACAAAAATAACCCTATGACTTCAATGTTAAAATCAAAAATTTTCTGGATAACGTTGATTGCCGTCGCCATTGTTTTTATGTTTTCCGGCGCGGATAAAAACAATCAATACGAAAGCCGGACTGAAATTCTCGTAATTGCCAAAAGCGAAAAAACTGCGAACCATATCGAATTGATAATTGAAAATGTTCTGCGGATTCCAAAAACACTTTCGTTCCGTGAAAAAATGTTGAAAGAAACCGCCGGAGAAGATCCGGACAATGCGCCTTTGGGCCGCAAGGAGAGATCCGCCTGGAATAAAAAAATCGGCATTGAAAGAGTGAAAAAAACTTCTCTTTTGCGCATTTCAGCATCTGGAAAAAATCCCATTGAAGCAAACGAACTTTCGCGCAAAGCGGCTCTGCAAACGGCAATCGAGGCCAGCCGGTATTACAACATTAAAAATGATCTGGAAATACGCATTTTTGACGGGCCGGCAGCCGGACAAAAAACAATTCCTGGCCCGCTCAAAATCATTTTCGGCCTGCTGATCGGATTTGCGGCTGGGGCCTTGTTTTTTCTGATTTTCTTTCCCCTGAGAAAAAACTTCCGCCCGCTTTCGCCTTTCAGGCAAAAATTCGGGATTCCCGGACCGGCGAAACTTTCCGCCGCCGGCAAGCCGGAATATTCGGAAAAAGAAAAACAAAAAGAGGCGCGCGAAGAAAAATCCGGCGGACAACCGGCAATGAACGCGGCTTTCAGAACAAAATCTTCAGCGCCGGACAATTTGCCGGTTGGCGAAAATTTCGTTCTGCAGGCGATCGGCAGATTTGAACACAAAACTGAAGAAAAAAAGCAGGAAGAAATAAAAGAAATTCGCTCGCATGAAGCGACTCCCGGGGAGGTAAAAGAACGGCTGAACAAACTATTGCGGGGTGAAATGTAATTCAGATCTAAGATAATTCTATGGCAAAAAAATATTCTTTTCGTTTTTGGCTGGCATTTTGGGCAATCGCCTTTCTTTTCTTGTCCGGTTTTTATTATTTTCTGGAAAGCCGCCGGATTGCGCCGTCAGCGACTGATCCGGGCGGAACAGGCGGCAAAATTGGGGCTTTGACGGGCATGGTCCGCTATTTTCTTGAATCAGATTCGGAAAAAGTTTTTCTGGTTTTGTTCCAGAACAATATGGAAATCCGCCCCGGCGGGGGATTCATCGGAGCCTTTGGCATTCTGAAAATGAAAAATGGGCGCATTTCTGAATTCCAATCGCATGATACGGGAAATTTTGACGGCCGCATTCCGGACACAGCGAAACCGCCCTATCCGATGGCGGAAACCTTGCGCATCAAATCCTGGAAGTTGCGGGATTCCAATTTTTCGCCCGATTTTCCAACCAACGCAGACAAAGCTTTGGAATTTTACCGCCTGGGACAGGGCGGAGAAAAATTTGACGGCGTAATCGCCATTACTACCAATGTTCTGACATCTTTTTTGAAAGTTACCGGGCCGATCGAACTTCCGGGTTATCCCGGCGAATACAAGGATGAAGACGCGGTATTGGCGCTGGAATATCAGGTGGAACAGGATTTTTGGAAGCAGGGAATTGCAACCGGAGAAAGAAAAACAATACTAAGCGACCTCGGCAAAGCTATTTTGAAAAAAACCGCGGAACTTTCGCTGTCTGAACAAATGAAACTTGCCGGAATTGCCTTGGAAGATTTGAACCGCAAAGATATCCAGCTTCTCTTTTTTGACGAAAATTTGCAGGATAAAGTCCGCAAAGCCGGCTGGGACGGCCGCGTTGACCGGGAATGGAGCGGGGATTATCTAATGGCGGTTGATGCCAACTTGGGCGCGTATAAAAGCGATTACCGGATGCGGCGGTCAATGGACTATTCGGTTGATTTGTCGGACGAAAATCCCAAGGCTGTCCTGAAAATTGCCTACGCGCACACCGGCAAGGAAAAAGATTATATGACGCGCGATTATTTGTCGTATCTCCGCGTTTATGTGCCGGAAGGCGCCTGGCTTGAACGCTCGGAAAATTTTGACGGAGCGCGCTTCGGAGAAGAGCTGGGAAAAAAATATTTCGGCGCGATCGTGAAAGTGCCGCTGAATTCGGCCAGGACGGTAACGCTGGAATATTTTCTGCCGAAATCATTGGCGGAAAATTACAGCCTGAAAATCCAGAAACAGGCCGGCATCAACGACGTGCCGGTGGCAACGCATGTGACTTATCCCGACGGCAGCAAAAAAGATTTTTCGTATAGCATGAATTCAAACATCGTTCTGAATGAATAAAAACAGTAACTTAAAAAAGGAGGGTGCAGTGAAACCAGGAAAGAATATAAGAAGATTTAGAGAAGGGCACGGCTGGACCCAGAAACAATTAGCAAAGATAGTTTCAATAACGCCAAACCACCTCGCTCGCGTGGAGCGGAATGAAGTCAATCTTTCTCCGAAACTCAGACTAAAGTTGGCCAGAGCTTTCGGAATCGGACCTGAGAATATCACCGAGGATTATATGAAAGTAATTGTCCGTTGTGACATAGCGATATGCGATTACAACGAGGGAGGTGTCTGCGTTTCGCCCGAAGGAATATTTGTCAAAGAAATAAATAATACTGCGCAATGCACAACGCGTAAAATATAGAAAGGCTGGTAAAAGCAGGAGCTTCGAATGAAAGCTGAATATTATTTAGAAACGTTATTTTGAAAGGTGGTGAAAATATGAAAGACGGCATTCAGCTGGCCTTATTTCCCTTAACTGGACCAGGCGCTCTTGATTTCTATCTTTATCTTCGGGGCGCTTCAACTTCATAAAATAATAGCACGAGCGTTCACGAGCGGGCGGATAATTCCAAAGGAATCCGCCCTTTTACTTTGCCGGAAAATATACTAGAATATAAAAGCAATAAAGCAGGAAAAAATATGATTGACGGCGCTGTTGTCAATAAATTAAGAAAATATGCCGATGAACGCGGATGGCTGGCGGAGTTTTTTCGCTCGGATGAAACCCGATATCGGGCTGAAATGGCTTATTTAAGCTGGACAAATAAAGGGATTATTCGCGGGCCGCATGAGCACAAAGATCAGGCCGACTTTTTCGTCTTTGCCGGACCGGGCGATTTTGAATTGCATCTCTGGGACCGGCGCGCCGGCAGTCCGACCGAAGGAAAATATTACAAAGAAACTTTCGGGGAATCCAATCCGGCTTCTGTCACTGTTCCGGCCGGCGTGGTG
>CAZUWD010000003.1:0-19281 GCA_964624015.1 uncultured Bdellovibrionales bacterium
GTCTGAAAGCCCGTCTTGGTCTGAATCAAGAAAAATATTGTTTTGTGTGCCGGAAGTTTCCCGGGCGAACGACAAAAAGCCGCAGCTCAAAACAATCAAGCCAGCCAAGACAAAAAAGGTCAGTTGGATATTTTTCAATCTCATTCAGGTTGGCTGAATTATACCACAAAAACCAGCATTAAGAAACCAGGGATGACTGTGGATAAAAGCCGGGAAAAATTTATTTGCCCAAAAGCCCTAAGGCTGATAAATTTAGAAAAGAATATGAGAGAGTTTATGGGCTATACCGAAGATATTTTAAGTAAAATCCAGAAGACAAGGGTCAGTCCACCAGTCTGGCTTTTGGGATTTTCCGGTATCGTCCTTGCGAGGCTTTTTTTTGATAATTTCCTGGCTTTTTCCGGCCGGACCAGACTGGGAAATCCGACTGACCTGCACAACATTCTGTTTTTTCTCATAAGCATATTGCTGGTTTGGATTTTTTCCGCGTTTTTTTTCAAGAGAGTAGCAGGCAGCTTGTCCGGACTTTTTCTTTGGGGATCTTTCGTTATTATTTTTCCTCCGCTTATGGATATGCTGAAAAGCGGAGGAGAAGTTTTTTGGAGTCCGTACATAATGGGAAATCCAAAAAGTCTTTGGTTGCAGTTCAAAACTTTTTTAGGCGATTTTCCTCCCGGCATTGTTTATTTCGGAACAAGGATAATTATTGCCGTTGTTGTCGGCTCTTTTTTTGTCGCGGCCCTTTCAAAAACCCGCAGTTTGTTCAAGGCGATCGGAGGAGCGCTGGCGGTATACTGCATTTTCTTTTTTATGGCCAGTTTTCCTTCGTGGCTTTTCTATGTTATCACATTTTTTGCCGGCGGGAGCATCGGAGAAACCGGTTCGGCGCAGATCGCACAATTTTTCGGAGCGCCGAAGATGATTTTCGGGCTGACTTTTGCGGAAAACCCGAAAGACGCTTTTTCGTATAATTTGAATTTCGCCTATTTTCTCCTCCTGCTTTTTTTGCTGGCAGGAATGATTTTTCTGGATAACCGCAGAAAATTTCCGCGTTCCCCAGATAATTTATCATTCCGGCCTTTTTGCAATCGGAATGGGACTGGGCCTTTTGGCTTATCCGGAAAACTTTAATTTGAATTTTTTTTCCGGATTGGCTGCTATTGTTTTTTTGGCAAGCGTTTGGCTTGCCTGGAAGGCCTCAGTGATTGTTAATGATTTGTATGATTTTGAAATTGACATAATTTCCAATGCGGAGCGCCCTCTGCAGAAAGGCACTTTTGAAAAAAAAGAATACGCGCAACTGGGAATAATTTTCTTCATTCTTTCAGTTTTCGGAGCGCTGCTGATCAGCCAAAAACATTTTTTTCTCCTGCTTCTTTACCAGTTTCTAGCCTGGGCGTATTCGGCCGGCCCCTTCCGGCTTAAAAGATTTCCCGGCGTCGCGACGCTGGTGAGCGCGTGCGCGTCCCTGCTGATTTTATTTGCCGGCTTTACCTTGTTTTCCGGCGACCAGAATTTGCACGGATTGTCGTGGCGGATAATTTTTCTTATGCTTTTTTCCCTGACGCTGTCTTTGCCGATCAAGGATTTCAAGGATATTGAAGGCGACAAAAAAAACGGGATTTGGACGATTCCGGTGATCTTCGGAGAAGAAAAAGGGCGCCTGATCGTCGGCGCGGGAGTGTTCCTGTCTTTTGTTTTGAGCGTTGTTTTTCTCAATGAATTCAAGCTTTTTTGGTGGGCGCTTCTTTTTGGCGCGCTGGCCTTCTGGTTTGTCGCCACTAAAAAACCGCGCCAGATATTTTGGTGGGTAATGGGCGCGGTCTCAGCATACGGCTTGATTTTGGTGAAGATAACTTTTTTTAATTTCTAATTGCCATTCCGGGCCCGTCGAGCAATCTGCTTAGATCCTTCGGCTTCGCTCAGGACAACAAGCTTGTTTTGAAACAAGCTTGTTATTTTTTTCCAGTCTTCAATGGAAAGTTCTTGGGCCCTGATCGTTGGTAAAAAACCGGCGGTTTTTATTTTTTTCAAAACCTCTTCTTTGGGGAGATGCAATCCGTTTGCCAGATTATTGGCCAGCGTTTTTCTTTTGGCCGAAAATCCGATTTTGACAAGGCGGAAAAAATTATTACTCTCGCCTTTCGCTTCGCGACATCCTCTCCCTGTGCGGGGAGAGGAGCGAAAAGGAGTGATTTTTATGATGGCGCTGTCAACTTCCGGAACCGGATCGAAAGCTGTTTTGGGCACAGGGAATAAGATTTCCGCGTCGGCGTAATATCGGACAGAAACGGATAACATGCTCATATCTCCCGGTCCGGATATAATTCTTTCCGCCACTTCTTTTTGCACCATCAAAATCATTTCTTGCGGCGGCATTTCGTTTTCCAAAAACAGGCGGATAATCGGCGAGGTGATGTAATACGGAATATTGGCAATGATTTTGTAACCCTTACCCCCCAGCCCCCTCTCCCTCCGGGAGAGGGCGGGGTGAGGGAATAATTTCTGAATGTTTAATTTCAAAATGTCTCCTTCCGCTACATGAATATTTTTTTGATTTCTGAATTTTTTCTGAAGCATCGCAACCAAAGCTTTGTCAATTTCAATCGCAATGACTCTGCCGGCGCGCCCGGCCAAGGCTTCGGTCAAAATTCCTTTTCCCGGTCCGATTTCCAGAACCGAATCATTTTTATTAAGTTTGGCGGCCTGGATGATTTTATTTACAATTTTCTTGTCAGTTAAAAAATTCTGGCCCAGTTTTTCTCCCATAAGTTATTCGACGGTTAACGAGTTCACGAGTTAACGGGTTGAAGGAAGAATGACTCGTTAACGCATTAACTTGTTAACACTTAAACTCAATAATTAGTTTAATATTTCTTCCATCTTCACCTCAATCACGCCGGCGCCGAGGGAGGCGATTTTTTGGAATGCGATTTTGTCGAGATCGATAATGCGTCCCGGGCCGAAAGGTCCGCGGTCGTTGATCTGCACAATGACGGACTTCCCGTTTTCCTTATTGGTGACTTTAACATAAGAGCCCATCGGCAGCCACGGGTTGGCGGCGAACAGCCCGCCTTTGAAAGCGTACCAAGTTCCCTGTCCCTCGTGCTTTTTGCCGAGCTTTACATATGTTCCCCGGGTAACGATTTCTTTCACAGGCTCCAGTGTTGTTTTTTGCTCCAGAATTTTTCGGGAAATTTCTTTGCCGTCATGGCTGACAATTTTGTATTTTATTTCCTTTTCGCCCGGCACGCCTTTTTGCCGGACTTTTTTAATCCGCCAGCCAAGCCGATCGTCTTCTTCGGTTTCCGTTTTAAAATCGACCGGTTTTTTGGCAATTTCTTCGCGAATTTCAACGCGGGTAATTTCAATGGATAAATTTTCTTTAACCAGGCTCTCTAATCCGGGATTTATCAAATCGTCTTCTCCTAAATTGATGCGGCTTTCGAAAATAGCGCCGGAAACCGTCTTGGCCAGAGTGCGCAACTCCCTTTCTTTTCCGTCAGATATGATTGTGACCCGGGCGGACCGGTCAATCCGGATATTTAATCCTGAAAAAACCGGGGTATGCGCGTCCGGAATGAGCTGGTCATATTCTGAAACAGCGATTTTTTTCTCTTCCAAAAATTGTCCGACAGTGGTTGCGCCGGTTTCTGTCGCAAAAACAAAACCATTGTCTTCAAGAATAACGGATTTTTTGGCAGCGGAAAAATCCGCCGGCGGATCATCAGGTAAAAAATAGGCTATAGCCGCATAACCTAAAACAATAACAAATGCAAATAAAAAAGTTTTTTTCATTCAGTTTTAAACCGGTATTGAAGCGCTTCCGCGATATGAGCCGGCTGGATATCCCGGCTTTCTGAAAGGTCGGCAATGGTGCGGGCGACCTTGATTATACGATAATAAGCCCGGGCGCTCAAATGCAGCCTGGAAACGGCGTTTTTCATCAGCTCAACGCATCCGGAATCCAGGCGGCAAAATTTTTTAATTTGCCTGCCTTCCATTTCGCTGTTGACAATAATGCGGCCGCTGTCCGCCGGATCGGAAAATCTTGTTTTTTGAATATGGCGGGCTTTTTCCACGCGTTCGCGGATGGAAAAAGACGATTCTCCGGAAAAATCTTCGGATAATTTTTCAAATTTGACGCGGGGCACTTCGATATGGAGGTCGATGCGATCCATAATCGGGCCGGAAATCTTTCGCTGGTATTTGATAATCTGGGCCGGCGAACAGGAACAGGCCTTTTCCGGGTCGCTGGCATTGCCGCAAGGGCAGGGATTCATGGCGGCAACCAGCGTGAAGCGGGCCGGAAATTCCAATGTACCTTGAGCGCGCGAAATAGTGATGACTCCATCCTCCAGCGGTTGCCTCAAGTTTTCCAGCACCGAGCGGGAAAATTCCGGAAATTCGTCCAGAAATAAAATGCCGCGGTGGCTCAGGCTGATTTCACCCGGCTTGGGAAAACTGCCTCCGCCAACCAGAGAAACGGCGCTGGCGCTATGGTGAGGCGAACGGAGCTGGCGGCTGGCAATAAGCGCCTGGTTTCGCGGAAGCAGGCCGGCTACAGAAAATATTTTGGTAACCTCCAGCGCCTCGGGCACGGTAAGCTTGGGCAATATGGAAGCCATGGTTTTGGCCAGTAAAGTTTTGCCCGAGCCGGGCGGTCCGTTTAAAATAACATTATGCCCTCCTGCGGCGGCGATTTCCAGGGCTCTTTTGGCATGCTCCTGCCCGCGCACATAACCCATATCCACATAGTATTCTTCGTTCAGGAAAAATTTTTCAGGATTAATTTCGGAAGCCGGCGCAATTTCAATTTTTTCTTCGAGATGCAGAATCAGATCAATCAAGTTGCCGACCGGAAAAACGCGGATATCTGAAATTATGGAAGCTTCGGCGGAATTTTCCCTGGGAACATAAATTTCCGAAACGCCTTTTTCTTTAGCCAGGATTGCCATCGGCAAAACGCCTTTGACCGGGCGAATTTTTCCATCCAGAGACAATTCTCCCAGGAAAAGCTTGTCTTTATGATCAAATTTGGTCTGTCGGGTGGCCAGCAAAAAACCCAAAGCTATCGGCAAATCATAAACCGGCCCTTCTTTTTTAAGGTCGGCGGGAGCCAAATTTACCGTAATCCGCCCGCGTTTATAGGGAGGATCGAATTTGCTGTTTTTGATGGCGGCGCTGACCCGATCTTTGGATTCCTTAACGGCCGCGTCCGGAAGGCCGACGATATTAAACTGATGAAGGCCGGCGGAGGCCGTATCCACCTCCACTTCTATCAGTTCGCTTTTAAGCCCGACAATAGCGGCGGAAAAAATTTTAGCAGACACTTTTCTTTTTAAAAATATTTATAATTGATATTATAGCACCTATAGCGATAAAAATGTCGGCCAAATTAAAAACCGGCCAGAAATTCAGATTGATAAAATCAATGACACAGCCGAAAATCAAGCGGTCGATGACGTTGGATGCGGCGCCGGATAAAATAAGCGCATATCCTAAAACCCGAAACAAATTCTCCGCTCGAGGCGCATCTGTCTTTGGCGGAAAAGCTTTAAAGTTAAAAATCCAAAACCGCCTGGATTTAAAAAAAGTTAAATCGCGAAGTTTTTTCAGTCCGGATGATTCGAATTTCGCATTTGCCAGCAAAAAAATAAAGGCAATTATGGATATCCATAAAACATAAAAAAACACGCTATTTATTCTGATCCCAAACGCAATGCCGTCGTTGCAAACAAAAAAACCGCCACTTGCGCGGATAATATATTTGGAAAGCTGATCAGCGAAAACCAGAAAAAAGAAAAACAGAAAAGAATATTTTCGAATCTTTCGCGTGACATTCCCGATCATTCGAGTTTTATTGCCTGCACCGGATGCAAGTCCTTGCTGACGGGTTGGCTTTCAATCTGGCGGTGTCAATCTCTTGATTGCAGTTCTTGCAGATTCCATAGGCGCCGCTTTCCATTTCTGCAAGCGCCGCAAGCACATTTTGCAGTTTTTTTTCAAGGGTTATTTCCACCGGCAGATTATCGGCATAGGCTTCAACTTCAGTCGTGTTGTCCTCGCGGTCAGTGCCAATGTCGTCAAAAGTCGTTTCATAATCGCCCTTGTTATCCAGCGGACGGGCAATCCGGGAAAGATTTTTTTCCAACTCCTCTTTTTCCTTGAGCAAAGCTTCTTTCAGCCCCGCTAATGTTTTTTGGTCAATTGCCATAAAATTTTTGATAATACAAATCTGCAAAGCTGCACAAACGGCGCAAATATGCGAATTGGCACATTTGCAGACTGGTATAAAATTTGCGCTACTGGTATTATATTATGATTTGCATACAATGTCCATGCTTAAATATTGCGAATATGCTTTACTTTGGCCATTCTGGAGGAAAAATCCAGCCAAACAGAAATGGCGTCAAAACGATAGGGACGATTGCGTAAATTATTTTGATAAAGATAAGCGCTGGCGATCTTGTCCAGTTTTTTTAATTTGCGATAAGTAATGCTTTCTTCCGGCAGGGAATCGCCGTATTTTTGATAATCGCGCGTCTTTACTTCAATAAAAACTATTTCCCCGGCCTCTTTGTCTTCAGCGACGATGTCAATCTCGCCCAGACGGCGCCCAAGATCATTTTTGTAATTCATCTCTAAAACGGCATAGCCTTTATTTTTCAGATAATTGGCAGCCGCCTGCTCGCCCGCTTGTCCGGTTGAGTTGTTGTTTATGCTTACTGTCATTGCGAGCGAAGCGAAGCAATCTCCGGGATTGCCGCAGTCGCTACGCTCCCTCGCAATGACACTACTTTATACTCCATTAGTATAACATTTTGGAAAACAAAAAACACCTTTCCGGTGTCATAAAATGAAACCCGGAGGTGTCGCAGTGATGCTTAAAAATATAAATTTATGAAGCTATGTGTCAACACCTCCTGGTGTTTCGACATATGGTAACACAAGATACGGAAACAGCTTAGCTACGCTAAGCTGGGTGAAGAGCTTAGTTTTAGGCTATCGCCCGATGAAAAAATATTTTCGTCATCAGGCGATAGCCTTGTAGCATCGTCTGTTATAGCATATGTGTATTTTATCCACATGCATTACATTCCTCTGACTCGAATGCCTATCTCTTACCGTTCTCTGGCATTAAGCCTTTATTGTAAAGAACGATAATTTTTTATTTGTTTTTATCTTTAATAAAAAATTTTTTGTTTTTGTTTTGGGTCTCTGATGTCAGATGATCAGAGCGGCTCTGGCGCGTTGGCGCAGAGCTCTTGAACAGCAAGAGAGTTTTCGATCGCAAATAGGGGGAAATTGCGATCGAAAGCTCTTGTGCTGTCCGGACGGCATTTTTTCAAAAAACTAAGCGGATTCCAAGAGCCGCTTTTGAGCCCCTTTATTCATTTCTGCTTTAATTATAGCAAAAAAACAGGTAAAAGTCAAAAGATAAAATTAGAAAATACTTTATCTAAGCTCAAAACAGATGAAAAAGCACCCGGTTGCAACTTTATTAACACAGCGCGCTTTTTTCAGGAGTATTTAAAAGTAATTTTCTTTTCTTGAATTGGCCTTCAAAACTGTGGATAAGTTGTTAAAAACGGCTATTTAAGGCTTATGCCAAAACCATATTTACTGGAAAAATTGTGCAATTCAATGTTTTAGAAAGTCTAGTTAGAGGTACTAGTGCTTATTGAGTCCGCATAGTCGACAATTGAGCGCAAAATATCTTTATTGTTTCCGATGAACAACTTATCGGAGCTGACGGCATAGTCAACAGACAAATCTCCGGTGGCGGATATGTTGCGGAAACGGACATAGGCTCCTTTATAAATACTGCTTCTGAAAGCCGGATCGGTTGGCGGCTGGCTGACGTCGGGAGCTATCAGGGGTTGAAGTTTTTCAATAAGGGAAACCTCTTCATTTGTCAAAGCGTTTTTTATAAGCTGATCCGATTTAATATCAATCATTAATCCGATTCTGTAATCATTGCTTTCGGCATTATCATCAATAAACAAGCTGAAAGCGCCGTTGAGCTGACCGATGGTTTCCGGTGAAAGAACAACGCCCGCTTGCTGTAAAAAAACGTCGATATTCAACGGACTGTTGTCTTGATCGGTAACAATAAATTCTACGGGAACCGGCGGCCTGAGCCCGGCTATTTTGGCGCCGTATTGAGCAAGGGCGGCCTTGATTGCGTCCGCGCCTGTCTGCTGGTCAATTTGCAAATAATTAGGGCGGTCGGTTGAAAATTCGGCGGCTGGCGCAAAAGTTTCGGGTTGTGAAGAAAATTCGGGAACAACAATTAATTCGCCGACCTCAGTGCTTTCAGAGGCGGAGTCATTGCCGCGGGTAGTCCAATAATAATAAAATCCGCCAAGTGAAATTAAAATTATCACAAAAACGCCAATCAAGCCGATAGCTTTGTTGTAATTTATCTTTTCACCGGCCATGGAAATCTTAGCGGAAGGCGCGGAAGTCCGGACGGAAATTTTTTCCGGATTATGGCCTGCAGACGAATCCGTGGCAAAGTCTTTTCCCAATCCGGGCGCTGTTTGGCCTAGAAAAGGGCTGCTTTGCTGATTTTTTGGCAATGATTCAATTGGCCGGGAAACTGGCGAAAATGCGGCGAAAGCCGCGATTGAATCGGCCTTGCCGGCGCCGGGATTTTTTGATGCAGCGAGATCCTGCGCCATCGTGTGGACCGGAAAGCTTTCTATTTTGGGCGCGTTGTTGCCGGAGTTTTGTTGCAGCGGATTTGTGGAGGAATATTGCGATTGGGACATGATTTTTTACGCGGGTTAAAATATCAAATAGATATGCGTTTACGATCCGCAAATAAAATTTTTTGCAATCACGAAAATTAAAAAAGCGGATTTTTCGAACGCAGCCTTTGACAATTTCAACGAACGCGGGAATTTTTATTTCATTAAAATAAAATGAAGGCAGTTTTGACTGCCTTCATTTTACAACTTTTCTCAAATTATTGCCACTTGTGGATAAATTGGGAAGACTACATCAATTTGGCCGCAGCTTTAATCGAAAGGTTTATTCTTCCCTGCTTGTCAATTTCCCGGACTTTGACCGGCACGATATCGCCGACCTTAACCACATCCTCCACCTTTTCCACGCGGTAATCGGCCATTTCGGAAATATGAATCAAGCCTTCCTGCCCCGGCAAAATTTCCGCAAACGCTCCGAAGTTCATGATGCGGGTGACGCGGGCGTTAAAAATTTCTCCGGGCTTGACCTCGTGAGTCAGGTTGTCAATCCACTCGCGGGCTTTTTTGGCGGCGACTGCATCCGGCGAAGTGATGAAAACTGAACCGTCATCCTCAATGTCGATTTGCACGCCGGTCTCATCAATAATTTCATTGATAATTTTGCCGCCGGTGCCGATCACGTTCCTGATTTTATCCGGGTTGATTTTCATAACAATAATTCTGGGCGCGTATTGGCTCATTTCGGTTCTCGGAGCCGGAATGGCGGAAAGCATTTTTTGCAAAATTTCCATGCGATTTTCCTTTGATTGAGCCAAAATCATGGAAAGCATTTTCAGAGTCACGCCGGAAAGCTTCACATCCATTTGCAAAGCCGTAATGCCCTTTTCGGTGCCGGCCGCCTTAAAATCCATATCTCCAAAATGGTCTTCCAGTCCCTGGATGTCTGTTAATACTTTGAAATTGGAGTCATCTCGGGAGTCCACGATAATGCCCATAGCCACTCCGGAAACAGGCTGCTTGATCGGCACGCCGGCGTCCATAAGCGACAAAGTCGAGCCGCAGACAGATGCCATCGAAGACGATCCGTTGGAAGATAAAATTTCGGAAACCAGAAGGGTGGTATAAGGAAATTTTTCTTTATCGGGCAAAACCGGGAGTAGGGCTTTTTCCGCCAAAGATCCATGTCCGATTTCGCGCCGGCCGGGTCCGCGCATCGGCCGCACTTCGCCTACTGAAAAAGGAGGGAAGTTGTAATGATGAATGTAGCGCTTCTTGGTGTCTATTTCCATCGTATCAATAATTTGTTCATCTCCGGGCGAGCCAAGCGTGGTGACGGTCAACGCCTGCGTTTCTCCGCGGGTGAAAAGGGCGCTGCCGTGGGTGCGGGGCAAAATACCGACCTGGCAGGTGATGTTCCGCAGCTGATTCAGGCGGCGTCCATCCGGCCGGAGTTCTTTTTCCAAAATGTTGCGGTGGACGATTTCGTCCGACTCTTCTTCAAAAATAATTTCCGCGATTTCCTCCAGTTTCTGCAATTCTTCCGGATTAGCGGCAGGATTACTTTCTGAAATATAAGCTTTAATTTTTTGCCTTATGGCATCCGTTTTGGCTCCGATTTCTTCCTTTTTGTCTCCGTACAAAGCCTGAGCTAAACCTTCGGATAGCAAAATTTTCTTTATTCCAGACTCAAATTCAGCAGCGCCTTGAAGTAAAACCGGTTCAGACGCAGCCCTGCCGGCTTCTTTTTTGATTTCCTCCAGAAAAGTGGCGATTTTCTGAATAGCTTCCTGGGCAAATTCGAAAGCCTTGATCATTTCCCCTTCCGGAACTTCCTTGGCGCCGGCTTCCAGCATATTGATTTTTTCTTTAGTGCCGGAAACAACCAGATCCAGCGAACCGCCGGTTACTTCGCCGTTAACGGGATTCAGTATTAATTCTCCGTTGACCCGTCCGACGCGCACGGCGGCTACCGGTCCGCTCCAGGGAATATCGGAAAGAGCCAGTGCGGCTGAAGCGGCGGTGACAGCCAGAATGTCCGGATCGTTTTCGCCGTCATAGGACAAAACCGTGCAGACGACCTGCACCTCATTTCGCATCCGGTGGTTGAAAAGCGGACGAATAGTCCGGTCAACGATGCGTCCGGAAAGAATGGCATCGTCTGACGGACGGCCTTCTCTTTTGATAAATCGCGAACCTTTGATTTTTCCGGCGGCGTAATATCTTTCTTCAAAATCGACCATCAGGGGGAAATAGCCCTGGACCTTGGCGGCCTTTTTGCTCATCGTGGCCGCGGCTAAAACAACTGTGTCGCCGTAGCGCACTGTTACTGCTCCGTTGGCCTGCCCGGCCAAAAGTCCGGTTTCCACCTCAAGAATCCGACCTCCGATCTGGAGGGACCATTTTTTATGCTCTTGCATAAACAGTTTGAGCCTTGCATCAAGAGCGCTAGAAGTAAAGTCAAAAGTGAAAGTTTAATAAAGCTGTCATTCCGGGCTTGATCCGGAATCCAATTAATAGATCCTGAATCAAGTTCAGGATGACATTTTTAAATTCTCGCTTTTGAGCTTACCTGCGTTTTAATAAAGGCTTGTTAAATAATTTTTAAGTGTCTAAAGACTAATTTATTTTTGGGATTTTGTCAATAATTCTAATAAAATTCAATCTTAGCAAACTATAGCAGAATTTTTATTTTATATCATGCATTGCTTGAAAAAAGTAAATTTAATATTAAATTTTTTTATCCATACACCCAGATGTCGACATCCGGCAAGAGACATAATGTCTGGAAGTTGAAATCTGGGTGTTAAATTTGGATTTGGACAATTTTGTCCAAAATACTTACAATTGTATTCATTTTTAAATTTTATTTCATCAGCAGAATTCCAGTAAAACACTGTTCCAGAAATTGTTTTAAAAGCAATTATTATGACTAAAACAATACTGATTATAATTATTTTTCTTAACATCATTTTATATTAAAAACTTCTTTTTGTTTTCGCTTAAATTTGGTGGGGGTAATTTTAATTTAGATTATTTTTTGAGATTTGTCAAAAAAACCTCCTGAATGATATTATCAGGAGGATGTTGCTTTTTCAGCAAGGAATTTCATAATCTAGATTATATTTTGAGCATATCTCGACTTTTCTTTTAAAGTATTCTTCCATGTCATAAATATCGTAAAGACCTTCATCTGTAAAAACAGCATTTACAAAGGCAGCGTTGTTGTTTGCGTATTTTTTTCTTAACAACGCCACCATCTCTTCGGTGGTTTGCTTTCTCGTTTCAAATACATAACCAAATAAAAAGAACTTCATTAGGACCTCCTTATTTTCTGTTTGAGTTTTATATTAAAAACTTCTTCTTACCCTAATTCATGCTGGTGAATTTGTCCAGCTGTTCCACCAGTTTTTTTGCTGACTGGTCTTATTTCAGCCCGATCAGCTTTTTGGTTATCTGCGGAATTTCTTGTTCAAAAAATTTTTTAACTTCTTTCCATTTGACCGGAAAAAATATTTTCGGATCAGGGTCGCTTTCTGCGTCGGTGAAATAAACCAAGCTTTTAAGAATGTGATGATAATCATGAGCGACTGACGAATATTGAATTTTTAATTTTCGGATGATATCTTCCATCGGTTCCAGATTTTTGGCGCACCAATAGAGATCGAAAAAATCTCTTTTGCGTCCTCTCTGGCTGATGGCAATTATTTTCATAACTGCAATATCAATCGGTTGCAGGACTTTTATGCGGCCGTATTTTTTGAAAGTTAAGTTCGGAACAAAAAATGGATAAGCGATGAAGCTTATCTTTGCGCCAAATAATTCTCCATAAACTGTGCCTTCTTCAATAATATTAGATCGCCAGTTTTTTTGAGATTTGAAATTTCTGATCACGGAAACCGGCAAAAAGGCATCTTTCTGCGTAAAAAAATCCAAATCAACTGATTGACGGTGCCCGACTTGCAATGCCAGTGCGGTGCCGCCGGCCAAATACCAGCCGGATTTTTCCAGCCATTTGGCTTGAAACAAAGACCCCAGTGCTTTTTTAGTTTGAGCCGGAAGCGCTTCGCGATGCCATAAATCTATTTTTTGAGAATCAGTGTCCATAAAACTTTTGTTTGCGGACGTAAAACTTTTGAAGTCGCGATAATTTTTTTAATCATTTTTTTACCATAAAAATTCCAAATCCAGCGCGCTTCTTGATCGTTGCCAAAATCCAAAATCCGCTCGATGACATAGGCCGAGTGTTTTTTAGCATCTATTTTTTTAGGATTTACATCCCAAAAAAGAGCTTGTCTAAAAGTCATACAGTTATCTCGTATTTGATATTATAGCACAAATAAGGCAAAAAATCAAATTAAAAACTTCTTTTTGTTTTCGCTTAAATTGGTGAACTTGTCCACTTGCTCCACCAGTTTCTTGTTGGCGGATTCGAGGAAAGCAAAGACTTCCACGCGGCAGCCGGTCGTGTTTTGCAGATATTCCACCAGTGGCAGATAGTCGCCGTCGCCGGAAACCAAAACGATAACGTCCAGACTCTTGGACATTTTGACGGCATCAACGGTGATGCCGACATCCCAGTCGCCTTTTTTGGCGCCGCCCGGGAAAACCTGCAGATCTTTGGTTTTGACTTCAAAGCCCTGCTTTTCCAAAGCTTCAAAAAATTTTT
Organism: uncultured Bdellovibrionales bacterium; assembly: GCA_964624015.1. Lineage (GTDB taxonomy): Bacteria > Patescibacteriota > Minisyncoccia > Moranbacterales > UBA2206 > CAZUWD01. The sequence continues at coordinate 13,381 of CAZUWD010000003.1, forward strand.
CCTCCTGCCCTTCCACGGTGGCAATGCCATAGGCGATGGCGCGGATAAGCTTGCGGTCGGAAACCGCCTCTTTTAAAATAGCGCCGAAGTTAACCTTTTTCTTATAAAGGACCCGGGCGGAATAATACATATTTTGGATGTCGACCAGCAGGCCGACTCTTTGTTCTTTGTAAATTGACATAAAATTTTATGTCATCCTGAGCGAAGTCGAAAGATCTATTAGATTCCTCGACAAGCCCGGAACGACAGTGCTTATGAATAAAAGCGAGTTTTCACCCGCTTCTGCCTGTTACTTTAATTCAAGCTGTTTGGCCAGCTTCTTGTAAGCTTTTTCGTTCGTCTTTCCCAGATAGCTCATCAGCTTTTTACGTTTGGAAACCATCTTGAGCAATCCCCGCCGGGAATGGAAGTCCTTGGGATTCTTTTTGAGGTGCGAAGTCAGTTTTTTGATCTGTTCAGTGAAAAGGGCGATCTGGTATTCCGGTGAACCGGTGTCTTTTTCGTGCCTTTTGACCTCCTTGGTGACTCTCTCTTTTTGCTTGTTGGTTAACGCCATATTTTTTCGGCTGAACATTCGTCATATTGCGCACAGACCAATGTTCGCTAATTAAATTATTACTGCAAATCTTTAATTTTCATGTATTCATCGATCTTGTCGTCCAAGACGTCAATATCAGAATAGCCCTGATCTTCCAGGCCTTTTCGGATCAAATTTCCGGAATCGGGATCGTTTTTCAAGGCTTCAGCAAATCCTTTTCCTATCAATTCGTCCAAATCGGAATCCGCCGCTCCGGCGGCAATTATTTTTTTCATTTTTTCTACGATTCCTTCGATCAAGAGCCGCTTGTTTTCAAGTGAATTATCTCGAAAACCTGGCATATTTTCTCCAGTCATAAATGTTATTTTAAACTTTCTGATTGATTCTAGCATGCAAAAATGATTTTGTCCAGAATTTTCTAATTATGTTAAAATGGAAAAGTTATGCCCCGCACTAACTTTCAATTTGTTTGAGTTGCCCGAAATTTAGAGCGGAGATCCAAAAATAAGTTAAATTTTTTGAGATAATTCAGCCGACTGGATTATTATCAAAAGTTAGTGCGGGATGGATGAAATTTTGAAAAATTTAAATCCGGCGCAGAAGGAGGCGGTTGAGACGACCGAAGGGCCGGTTTTGATTATTGCCGGCGCGGGATCGGGAAAAACCAAGGCGCTTACCCACCGCATTGCCTATCTTATCAAAGCCAAAAACGTCAGTCCGGGAAATATTCTGGCGGTGACTTTCACCAATAAAGCGGCCAATGAAATGAAAGAGAGAGTCGCTGCGCTCCTGGCCGATACAAATCTGCAAATGGAATCCGAATCTGCAAAATACGCTAATCTGAAAAAATATGACATGCCGGTAATGGGCACTTTCCACAGCGTTTGCGCTAAAATTCTGCGCCATGAAATTGAAAAATTGGGCTATAAAAAATCTTTCAATATTTTGGATACGCAGGATCAGGAAGCGCTGATCAAGAAAACGATGAAAGAAATTCAGGTCAACTTCGACCAGTTCAAGCCGGCGGGCATGCTCGGGGCAATTTCCAAAGCCAAGAATGAATTGATCGGCGCGGAAATTTACCGGGAAGCGGCCGGCAGCCACTGGGAAGATACGGTCGGCAAAATCTATCAGGCCTATCAGCGGAAACTTAAAGAACAAAACGCGCTGGATTTCGACGATATTATAATGCTCACTGTCCGGATCTTCCGGCAGTTTCCGGCAATCCTGGAAAAATACCGGAATTTTTTCCGCTACATTATGGTGGACGAATACCAGGACACCAATCACGCGCAGTATGTTTTGGTCAACCTTCTTTCCGAAAAACACAAAAACCTGTGCGTCGTTGGCGACGATTTTCAATCCATCTATGCATGGCGGGGAGCAGATATAAAAAACATTTTAGATTTTAAAAAAGATTATCCGGGAGCCATGGTTATTAAATTGGAACAGAATTATCGAAGTACGCAAAATATTTTAGATGCGGCTTATGCGGTAATTTCAAAAAATGTTAATCAATTGGACAAGAAAATCTGGACGGAAAAAAAGGAGGGTCACCTGCTGACATCCTATGAGGCCGAAGATGAAAAAGAAGAAGCGGAATTTATCGCCCGGGAAATAAAAAATTATCAGAAAAAAAATTATTCCCTGAGCGATTTCGTGGTGCTGTACCGTACCAACGCCCAGTCGCGGATTATTGAAGAAGCGATGCTGCGCAGCTCCATTCCCTATCGCATCATCGGTGGCGTGAAATTCTACCAGCGCAAAGAAATCAAGGACGTTGCCGCTTATCTGAAACTGATTCAGAATTTCAATGACGCCGTTTCGCTGGAAAGGATAATCAATGAGCCGCGCCGCGGCATTGGTGCAACCAGCTTGAAAAAATGGCTGGATTTTTCCGGGGAAAATAAGCTGGATTTGATAAGCGCCGGCCTGAACATAAACGAAGACGCAAAACTGAACGTGGCGAAAATAGACGGCATCAAAAAATTTTGCGATTTCATCCGGCGCATGGGCGAAATGAAGGAAAAAATGCAACTGGCTGTTTTTATTGAAAAAGTTTTTATTGAATCCGGATACCAGAAATATCTTTTGGACGGCACCGAAGAAGGCGAGATGCGCAATGAAAACGTCAAGGAGCTTTTGACGGTGGCGAGAAAATACGATGAATATTCCGGCAGAGAGGGACTGAATTTATTTTTGGAAGAAGTGGCGCTGGCGACCGACACGGACAATATCGACCAGAACAAAACGGCGGTGCATCTTATGACCATGCATTCCGCCAAGGGCCTGGAATTCAAGGTCGTATTTATTGCCGGTCTCGAAGAAGGCCTTTTGCCTCACTCGCGAAGCCTTTTGTCGGCTGAAGAAATGGAAGAAGAGCGGCGGCTTATGTATGTCGGCATTACGCGCGCCAAAGAAAAAGTTTATCTGCTTTTTACCGGCGAGCGCAATATTTTCGGTTCCACCCAGGCTAATGCTCCGTCCAGGTTCCTCAATGATATCCCGGGCCATCTTCTGCATGACGCAAAAAGCGAGAAAAATTTGGAATTCAAAATCTTAAGACAGGAAAAAAATCAGATCGCAAAAAATGTCTTCAAGGGCGGGGATCGCGTCTGCCATGAAATTTTCGGCGACGGACTTGTCGTTTCGGCGCAAGGCGATGTTTTGACTGTCGCTTTCTCCAAGGCGGGGCTCAAAAAAATTTCAGCTTCAGTAGCGCCGCTCAAGAAAATATAAAAGCCTGCTCCGGAGCAGGCTTTTTTCAAATACGGCCGGTTCAGTATATAAAGCCTTTGATTTGCCGGCTGTTGGCGGCCAAGGTTCGGGTGGATCTTTTGCCCCAGCCTTTGTAATTCATTTCGGAAATGGTGATCATGTTGCCGGAAACTTTTTCGACAATAGCCACATGTCCCCACCACGATTCGGAAGAAACCATAATGGAGCCCACGCGCGGTTTTTTTCCGGTAGCATAGCCCATAGCTTTTGCCCGGTAAAGCCAGGTGCCGGCATTGCCGCTCCACGGTATGTGTTTTTTGGAAGCCACGTACCAGGTGCAGTATCCGTAGGGAAACCGGTGTCCGCGGCCGCTGGCGGCCGTCACCTGCCGGCCGCTTGTGCTGAAAGATTCATAAGGGCGGGCGATGATTCCTCCGGGCGCGATTGCCTGCGGGCGCGGCGCGGGAACTTCTTTTTGTCCTTCGGGAATAATAATCTCCTGGCCGGATTCAATTTTGCCGTTAGCCGGCAGATCGTTGAAAGCGATAATTTTTTCCCGATTGGCTTTATATTTTTCGGCGATTTTATCCAGAGAGTCGCCGTCTTTGACAGTATAAGAAAGTCCGGCAACCGGCAGTATGAAAAGCTTGTCGCCCGGCATTATTTCATTGACATTATCCAGTTCGTTGGCCCAGAGAATGGTATTGGTTGTAATATTATTTCTGGCGGCAATGGAGCTTATTGTGTCGCCCGGCCGGACTTCATATATTTTCACTCCCCCATCTTCCTCTGGATCCCTTTTGACAGGACTGTTGGTGGCGACCATGGCCTGATCGCGCATTATTAAAATCTCCTCGCCGCTTTCGCTTTTGACATTCGGATCCGGCGCATTGCTGGCCTGCATCAGCGGGACTGTCATCAGGCCTTTTTGCTTGTCCGCCTGCAAAGATATTTTGCCCGCCAGCGGAGCTTCGAAATTGTCTTTGCTTCCGAAATAACCGAATAAAAAACCACTGGTTTCTTTTCCGGCGGCTAAGTTGGTGGCAGAGACCAGAAGAGTGCTGGAAAAAACAACTGCGAAAGCGGAGTAGTTGCGGAAAAGATGCAAAATCTTTACGGTTCGCCGCTCTTTTATGGATCGGGAAAAGTTTTTTTGATAAAGGTGGATCCGTTGGAGCAGATCATCCAATTTTTCATCGCCCAGCAGGCGCTTCAGGATAGCTATGAATAATTTACTAATAAGTCCGGCCCTTTTTGCGGTTTTCGTCTAAGAGTTTTTCCAAAAAAGCGGGTTCTTTGGTTTCGCCCATCAATCAAAAACCTTAATTTTTAACAATTGCTAATATAGCAAATCGGAGAAATCAGGTCAAGTCCCCAATCGGATCGGTGATTTTTTAAAAACGCCGGCAACGCCTTTTCTTGGAAGGTTTCTAAAAAACTTGTTGCAATTAGGGCTTTATTTAAGCTATAAACAGCCACCATATTGACTTTTGGCTTATTTTGGAGTATAATTATAGGTTGCAGCAGTAAGTATTTTTTATTGCGACCAACAAGGCTTGTGACAAAAACGGGCCTTCGGCTCGTTGACAATTCACCCTATGGAATGTGGCAACTGCCGCATCCCGCCTTTGGCGGGATTATTTCATGGGATAAATAAATTCAGAAAAAATACACTTGGAGGTGTGAGATGTTTGAATATGTTGTTTCTTTTCTGGCAATTGTGGTTACAATCGCAGTTTGGACTTCACTTGGATTTGTAATCATTCGCGAGAATGAGAGGGGGGTAAAGATTTTTCTTGGCCGTCCTTATGCAGTAGTAGAGTCAGGGCTTCACTGGATACCTTGGCCGCTTGTCCGTATTTCATGTTATCCAACAGAAATTGTTGAATTGGGAGGAAAACCAAAGAATCCAAGCGATCCCGAGAGGAATTTTTTGCTTGAATTCAATCGAGCCGGAATTTTTACAAAAAAAGGTCGCTCGTTGGATACAGAAGATCAAGACTCTTATGGTCCAGTCAATGTTGGAGTTGACATTTCTTTTCGTTTTTTTTGGCCAAAAGATGCCGCTAGACTTATTAATGCGGTGAAAACTTTGCCGCGACCCGATGATTTGGAAAAATTAACGGATGTTTTTGAGGAGCCTGTTCTTGAGCATGTTCGAACAGTCGGCAGTCAGCGGACATGGACGGATCTTGCCCGCGATCGCGCCGGATTTGCGCGCGACATTGCCGCCAGCATTGCCAACAATCCCCAGGGAATTATCGATGATGTGGAAAATCCAACGGTTATCATTAATCATTTGGAAATTCCAAAGGAGCTTTTAAATAGTATTCAAAAGCAAGAAATTGCCCGCCTGAATAAAGCAGCGACTATCATTGATTCAGAAGCCGAAAAGGTCCGCCTTTCTCTAGAGGGAGAAGGCAGTAAAGCCAAAAAAGAAAGGGAGGGCGAGGGCGATGCTTATGCGCGCAAGATTTTATTTGATGCCATAGGCACTAATCGGGAAAATCTCTTAAAAGAAGCGCTGCTTTCTATTAGAGAGATGGCGAAGGGCACCTCTAATACAATTTTGTTTCCAATCCCATCTGGCTTTGCCGATATGTTGTCGGACACTCTCGGCGGAAAGGGAGTGGGGCGCAGCACTG
>CAZUWD010000004.1:0-15510 GCA_964624015.1 uncultured Bdellovibrionales bacterium
AGACCGCCGAGGCGGCGGACATCACAGGGAGTTCTTGCCGCACGGCCTTAAATTTTTCGCTCCCCACCTGCTTGACTCGTAAATAGCTAGATATGCTCCGCCGGCTTAATAATTACCTTTCTGTTTTCTCCTTCGCCGATACTTTCTGTTGCGATTTGCGCGTTCCCGGAAAGCTCTAAATGCACAATTCTCCTTTCATAAGATGACATTGGCCGCAGAACCACCGCTCTTTTTTCGCGAATCACCTGCTCTGCCATTTCGCGCGCCATTTCGATGATGGAATTGTTTTTTTCTTGGCGATACGAATTTACATCTACTGTAAAATTGACTTTTTCTTCTGTTTTTTTTCTGATTAAAACACGCGCCAGGTGCTGCAAGGCAGAAAGATTGGCTCCGTACTGACCAATTAGAAACTTAGAATCGTTTGTTTTGATATTGCAGACAATTATTTCTCCGCTTTCTTCTTTTAGGCTTTTTTTAATTTCTGTCTCAGCTAAAAAGCCCATTTTACCGACTATTTCCGAAATTGTTTCCTGTATAAGATTTTCGATGTTTTTTTCCTGATCTTGCTCTTTCATATATTTAAAAGTTTACTTTTTAGCGCTATTGCCCGGAACCGGTCTTTCAAATTTTTGAATCTGGTATTGCTGAGCTATCATGAATAACGTTGAAGCCAGCCAATAAAGAGCCAGCCCGGCTGGAAATTTGAATCCGATAAACAGTGTCAGCGCCGGACCTAAATAAAGCATCTGCTTGGACATGAGCTGCGCGAAATCTTTTTCGTTTTTTTTCCCGTCTGCATTTTTTTGGCCGCTCATCAGCATTTTTGTTTGAAAATATTGTGCTCCTGCCGCAAAAAAAACCAGCAGGATGTGCGGCAGACTTTTAATGCTTATTTGACTCAAGTTTATAGCTGATGACAGATCAATTATTCCTAGAAAGGAATGGTTTATGAGCCCTGGATTGCTGACAAAAGAATACAAGTCGGCTGCATTGATTTGAAGTCCTGCTTGAGAAATGTTAAATAAAACCTGGTAAATTGCGATTAAAAAAACCAGTTGCACAATCAGAGGCAAGCACCCGGAAAAAGGATTGGTTTTGTTTTCTTTATAGAATTCCATTAAAGCCCGGCTTTGTTTTTCTTTGTCGTTTTTGTATTTTTCCTGGATAAGTTTTATTTTCGGCTGCAATTCCTGCATCTTTTTTTGCGCTTCTATTTGTTTTTTGCTTAATGGCACCAGCACGAATTTAATAAGTAATGTCACAATAATAATTGCAATCCCGAAATCATGCAGCGGAACCACATTGTAAACAAAAACCAGCAAATTATATATCGGCTTATAAACCAGCTCGTTGAAAATAGTCAGCATTTTTTCTTAAGATGTCAGGCCGCTTTTTTTTAAAACCTCCTGGACATCTTTTGTTAAATTGCGATTTTTTATATTTTTTTTCCCGATGATAACCAGAATATCAGCTTGTTTTTTTATTTTTTTTAACTCTCCGCGGAAAATTTCTCTTAACTTCCTGCGGATAGCATTTCGTTCAGCGGCTTTTTTTGAAAATTTTTTACCAATAGAAAATCCTATTCTTTGGATGTTTTTTTCATTTTCCAGTATTTTTAAAGCTATGGATCCAGCGGCGAAAAACCTTCCTCTTTCGGCAATTTTTGTAAAATCCTCCTTTTTTAACCTGTTTATTTTTGGCAACATTTAAACAGCCAGCCTGTTTCGGCCCTTATTTCTTCTTCTTTTTAAAACGTTTTTTCCTCCGCGGGTTTTTTTCCGGCTGCGAAACCCATGCCTCTTTTTTCTTCTTTTTTTCTTTGGTTTATAGGTTATACTCATGCTTTTTTGCCGATTATACCGGCAGAATAGTAATTATTTGCAGGACTTTGCCCTCCAAGACTGATTGAAAGTTTATCAATTAACCCGCAAAAAGTCAATCGTTTCTTTTTAAATTCGGGCTTTTTCCAGCCTCGTGCAATACTTAACAGATTATCAACATCTTAACCACGTTTTCTTGCTTGGATGAACGGAGCGCTTTATGTTATACTTTTAAACAGTCTTTTAAGCTGACTTGTTATGACAAATGAAGAGCTGTGGAAAGCTGCGTTAGGGGAAATCGAGCTTTCTATTTCCAAGGCTAACTTTATCACCTGGTTTAAAAATACCTCTATTTTGTCCGTTCAAGAAGGTCGGGTTTCTATTGCCGTCCCTAACGGATTTGCAAAAGAATGGCTTGAAAATAAGTATAATCTTTACATTTTACGCGCTCTACGCAATATTCGTCCGGAAATTCGGGAAATTTCTTGCCTTATAACCGCCTCCAATGAAACTTTCTTTAAAAAACCTTCTGTTGATGCTGTTATACTGCCGGAAAAAGGAGCTCCGCTAAAGACAGCTTATGCGCAAAAAACGCCTTTTTCAAGCCATGAAACCAATCTTAACCCTAAATACACTTTTGAAGGCTTTGTGGTCGGCGGCAACAATGAGTTGGCCAAGGCGGCTTGTTTTGCTGTTTCCCAAAAGCCGGGTCAGATTTATAACCCTTTGTTTATTTATGGCGGCGTGGGGCTGGGCAAAACCCATCTTTTACAATCTATCGGCAATGAAATTTTAAGTAAAAGTCCGACCCGTAAAATTAAATATATAACCTCTGAAAGATTCACCAGCGAGCTGATCAGCTCCCTGCAAAACGGTAAGATCGGTGATTTTAAGGAGCATTATCAGAATATTGACTTGCTTATAATTGACGATATCCAGTTTATTTCCGGCAAAGAAAAAACGCAGGAAGAATTTTTTCATATATTCAACCATCTTTCCCAGCTAAACAAACAGATCGTTTTGAGCAGTGACCGTCCTCCTAAGGCTATCCAGGTCCTTGAGGAAAGGCTCCGCTCAAGATTTGAAGGCGGCATGATAGCCGATGTTTCTCAGGCCGATCTTGAAACCAGAATAGCCATTTTACGTAAAAAAGCGGCGTATAGCGGCCTTAAAATAACCGCTGATGCTTTAGAGTTTATAGCTTCTCATATTACGCATAATATCCGCGAGCTTGAAGGCGCCCTTAACCGGGCGGCGGCTTCCGCTCAGTTAACAGGCTCGGAAATAACCCTCGCTTTCGTCGAGGATCTTCTTTCAGAGCTTATTTCCAGCGGAAAAAAGAAAGGGATAACTTATAAACATATTATCCAGACTGTTTGCGATTTTTATGATATAAAACAAGAAGATTTGGTTGTTAAGGGCAGAAAAAAAGAAATTGTCCGGCCCCGCCAAATTGTTATGTTTCTTTTGCGCAGCGAACTGCAATATTCCTACCCGGGAATTGGAGAAAAAATGGGAGGACGCGACCATACCACCGCTATTCATGCTTTTGAAAAGATTAATAAGGAGGTTGGTTTAGATAAAAAACTCTCTGAAGAGATTACTTGCATAAAAGAGAGGCTTTATTCCCTATATTGACATTTTGTGGATAGTTTGTTTATTTGTTCTTGAAAAAAGTTTCTATTTTTTTAACCATCTGTGTTTTATTTTTATTTTTATTTCCGGCTGTTTATTTTTTCCTTTTTATTCACACGTTTTTAAATATTTTATAAAGAAGCTTGTCCCGAAGATATCCCCATAAAAAATATTCTTTTTCCCTTTATATAAGCTTTTTTTAATAATACCTTTTTATTTTTACTTACTAAATAATAACTATATTATTATAATTATATAATTATTTTAACTATTATATGAAAGTAATTTGTACCCAAGAAAATTTTAAAAAAGCAGTTTTTTATGCAGAAAGAGTAGTTTCTAAACATACAACCCTTCCTATTTTAAATAATATTTTATTCGAAGCTCAAAAAGGCGGGCTTACGTTATTTGCTACAAATTTAGAAATAGGAATCACGGTTAAAATAGGAGCTAAAATTGAAAAAGAGGGGAAAATAACCATTCCCGCCAAGCTGATTGGAAACCTCTTAAACAGCCTCCCGGAAGGAAGCAATGTTTTTTTAGAAAAAGCCGAACAAGGACTTAAAATTCAAAGCGGATCAGTAAAGGCCTTAATAAAAGGATTGCCGGCCTCTGATTTTCCCCTTATTCCAAAAAAGAAAGACGAAAGCCAAATAAAAATAAACACAAATAAGCTAAAAAAAGCCATCAACCAAATCATTACATCTGCTGCGATAAACGAAACCAGACAGGAACTAACCGGAATAAATCTGATTCTGAAAGAAAAGGAACTTTTTTTAGCGGCTACAGACAGTTTCCGGCTGGCAGAAAGCCGTATCTCTCTGGATGAAAAAAATACCAGCAAAAATGCTTACGAAAACTTAATAAAACAAAAAAACAATGTGATAATTCCGGCTGCGACCATGGGGGAGTTGAATAAAATACTGTCCCCCGAAGAAGATGAGGAGATCAGAGTAACCATAGAAGAAGGACAAATATTTTTCGAAAACAACGGAGTTGTTCTTGTTTCGCGGCTAATAAACGGGAAATATCCTGAATATAAACATATAATGCCCAAAAAATTCGACACCAGGCTCGTCGGGAGTAAAAATATCATACAAAACGCAACGCGCATAGCCAGCCTTTTTTCTGCCGGGAAAACAAGCGAAGTCGTGCTAAAAAACAACACTCAAGAGAAAAAAGTTTCTATTGAAGCCAGAAGCGTAGAAACAGGAGAAAACACCACAGAGCTCGATCTGGACGTTTCAGGGCCCTCGCAAGAAATAATTTTTAACGCGCGGTATTTATTAGACGGACTCAACGCAATTTCGACAGAAAAAACGGCAATTTTAATAAACAGCGGGTCGTCGCCGGCAGCCCTTAAAGAAATAGATGAGCAAAAAGGCGAGGTGCGGGAAGATTATGTCTACATTTTAATGCCGATAAAAAACTGAAAAGTGTAAATAATGCAGCAAAAAAACTACAAATTGGTTATTGTCGGGGCGGGGCCAGCCGGGGCGTCTGCTTCGGTGTATGCCGCCCGCTTCGGGATAAGACATATTGTTGTCGGCAGTATTTTAGGCGGGCAGATTTCCGAAAGCCACATAGTTGACAATTATGTCGGAATTGAAGACGCGACAGGCTTTGAATTCGCGCAAAAACTGGGACATCATGTGCAAAAATATGGCACGCAAATCATTCCCAGGCTGGTCAAAAACATAAAAAAGGAAAAAGATTATTTTCGGCTGGATTTGGGCGGGGAGGAGAAGCTAGAGGCTTCGGCAATTCTTTTGGCTACCGGGACGCAAAGAAGAAAGCTTATGTTGCCCGGGGAAGAAAAGTTTTCCGGCAAAGGAGTTTCCTACTGCGCTACATGCGACGGGTTTTTTTATAAAAATAAAGCTGTAGCGGTGGTTGGGGGGAGCGACAGCGCGGCCGGCGCGGCTGTGTATCTGGCGGATATTGCCCAAAAAGTCTATTTGATTTACCGGGGAAAAAAACTGAGGGCAGAGAAACACTGGGTTGATTTAATTGAGAAAAAAAATAACATTGAGATTTTGCTCGAGACCAACATAACCGAGCTCAGCGGAATGGAAAAACTGGAAAAAGCCGCCTTAGACAAAGAATATAACGGCCAAAAAGAGCTTTTAACAGAGGGATTGTTTATCGAAGCGGGATCGGATCCGAGGGCTGATTTTGCCCGCGATCTCGGGGTGGAAACTGACGAACAGGGCTATATAAAAATCAAAAAAGACGGAGCAACCAATATCAGAGGCGTCTGGGCGGCAGGCGATATTACCGACGGCTCGGATAAATTCCGGCAGGTAGTGACAGCCGCGGCCGAGGGCGCGATTGCGGCCAGAAGTATTTATAATTATTTAAAATCCGAGATCCAAAACAAATCCGAAGCCATAATTTCCCAATAGCCAAAACAATCTTTACTGTTTTTGCTTCAAAATCCCGATATTATTTCAGAATTTCTGCCTGACGGCAGACAGGCGGTATTCTAATTTCAAAATTTATTTTTATGGAAAATTTTCAAAACATTCTAAAACAACTGGAAAAAGCCGGGAGCTATGTTGAAATCGAGGAAAATATCCTGGGGCAACTCCGTGAGCCGCAGAGAGTTCTGGAGGTCAATATCCCCGTCAAACTGGGCAATGGCACGATTAAAGTTTATAAAGGATATCGTTCGCAATTTAACAACGCGCGCGGGCCATTTAAAGGGGGCATTCGTTTCCACCCCGATGTTTCATATGATGAAGTTAAAACACTTTCCGCCTGGATGACTTTCAAAACAGCGGTAGTTGATTTGCCGCTGGGCGGAGGCAAAGGCGGCGTGATTGTTGATCCCAAAAAATTGTCGGAAACCGAGCTGGAAGAACTGTCGCGCGGTTACATAAGGGCCATTTTTAAGTTTATCGGGCCAAGTCTGGATATTCCCGCGCCTGATGTCAATACTGATCCGAGAATCATGAACTGGATGTTGGATGAATATGAAAAAATGGCAGGAATTCACGCCCCGGGGGTTATTACCGGGAAATCTTTAATTCTCGGCGGCTCTCGTGTTCGCGCTTATGCTACGGCGCAAGGAGGCGCCTATGTTCTGGATGAGGCGGCTAAAAAAATGAGCTTGCCGCGGAACGGATGCACGGTTTCCATTCAGGGTTACGGCAATGCGGGAGCCAATATGGCTAAAATTTTGCGACAAATGGGTTATAAAATTATTGCGGTTAGCGATTCCCGCGGTACGGCGGTCAACTGTATGGGGCTTGATCCGGAAGAGCTTTTAAAACACAAGGGGAAAACCGGATCGGTCGCTAATTATCCCGGCGCGGAAGAGGTTGGCGCCATGCACTGCTTCCAACAGGAAGCGGACATTCTTATCCCGGCAGCACTGGAAAACTCTATCGGGCCGGAAGAAGCCAAAATTATTAAAGCCAAAGTCATTATCGAGCTGGCCAACGGACCAGTTACGCCGGCAGCCGACGAGGTTTTAGCGAGTAAAGGTGTTTTGGTGGTGCCTGATATCCTGGCCAATGCCGGCGGAGTGACAGTAAGTTATTTCGAACAAGTTCAGAATGCCAGCGGCGATTACTGGACGGAAGAAAAAGTTTTACACAAGCTCGAGAAAAAAATGCGCGACTCTTTCAATCAGGTTTGGGAAGCCAAAGAAAAACATCAGACTGACATGCGCACAGCGGCGTATATCCTGGCTGTTTCGCGCGTGGCTCAAGCCATGCGCGACCGGGGAAGGGCATAAAAATGAAATCACTTAAAAATCTTTTAAACAAAAAAATTTCAACGGCGGAAAAAAGCGCGCCGGCGTCCCTGGATGATAAAACAATCTTTTTTATTTTTCACAAAATCATCAAGGAAGAATTCGGCAGCGTAGGCGCGGCCAATTTCCAGCCCGATTATTTTGACGGAAAAAAAATATTTCTGAAATGCCAGAGCTCCAACTGGGCTTCCGAACTCTGGCTTAACCGGCAAAAAATAATCCGGCGCATCAATAAAGAGCTGGGAGGCGAAGCAATTCAAGAAATTAAACTAAAATAAAAAACACCGCCCAAAGCGGCGTTTTTTATTTGTAAAAATTTAATTTTTATGGCACGGCTGTGTGCACGGTAATACTTGATGACGCGCTGTTGTCCCGCTTGTCCTTGACGGTCAGTTTGATTTCAAGAGCGGCTGTTTTTTTGCCATCCGGGACGGCATAGTCGTAGTTGAAACTGGTTCCGTTTTGTGAAGTTATGTCATTTCCGTCAATTGAAAGCGTCACTTTATCCACGCCGTAGCCGGCTGAAATAGAGCCTTTAATGGTGAAAGAGGGCGTTGTGACTGCGGCTCCGTTTCCAGGGGCAAGAATATGAACCGATGGTTTATATTCCGAAAAGTCAGACTCTTTACATTCTTCGGATGGGGCTTCGCTGGTAGAATAATCCTCCTTTTCGGCCCATTTTTGCACGGCCTTCTCCCAGTTTTTAAATTGAGCGTCCTTTTCCGGATTTTTAGGCATGTCGCCGCGCGGATCATCTTTCTGAACATACCAGAGAATGGAATGCCCCGTAAAAAATTTTCTTTCCTTGATTTTGCTGTCCGGACAGGCTCCGGAAGCCAGACAATACTTGTTTTTTTTGCCGGGAATTTCGCAAACTTTCAGTTTTTCAGCTAGTTCCAGTTTTCCGTCCAGAATATTTTTGCCGGCCTCCTCCCGGTCATATTTGGGAAACTGCTCGTAGGCGGAGTTTTTCAGGGCGTCGTCCATGAAGCGGCGCCAAATGGGCGCAGCCACATAAACACCATCAGCTCCTTCGGCCATAACTGAATTATTATTATTGCCGACCCAGACTCCGACAGTCAAAGACGGCGTATAGCCTACAGTCCAACCGTCGCGCCATTCATTGGTGGTGCCGGTCTTGGCGGCCACCGTCCGATCGGAAAAAGCCAGTGGACTGTTTTTGCCGAAAACCGGCACGCGCAAATCGTTATTAGAAAGAATCGAATTAAGCATGGATACGTATTTTTCCTCAATTACTCTTTCGCCATTTTTAATCTTGAATTCTTCCAAAACGTTTCCGGCCGCATCTTCAATTTTTAAAATAGCGGTTTTGTCCCGCCTGACACCACCGGTGGCGAGGGTTGCGAAAGAATTGACATGATCAAGGAGTTTGACTTCACCGCCGCCCAGAACTAGCGACAATCCATAGCGCTCCGGCTCATTGAGTGTAGTGATACCCAATGACTTGGCGGTTTCAATGGAATCTTTAACACCGGCCAAATATAATGTTTTGACAGCCGGCACATTGAGCGACATCGCCAGCGCTTCTTTCATTTTGAGCAGACCCCGGTTTTTGCCGTCGTAATTTTTAGGGTTATAATTTTTGCCGGTGTCAGTTTCAAAATCAGTGTCCACATCCCAAAGCTGGGTGTCGGGAGTATAACCTTTTTTGAAGGCGGTGAGATAAACATATGGTTTAAAAGACGATCCCGGCTGGCGGTCGCGGATAGTGACATTAACTTGTCCGTCAATGGTTTTGTCAAAAAAATTGCGTGATCCGACCATGGCCAGAATTTGCCCGGTTTTCGGATCGATGGCGACAAGCGCTGCGTTTTCTGCTTTGTATTTTTTAGCGTTGGATTCAGCTCCTTCGCGAACCGCCTGTTCCGCGATTTGTTGCTTGTTCCAGTCGAGAGTTGTATAAACTTTCAAGCCGTCCTGTTCAACCGCCCGTTCGCCGTATTTTTTCACCAGATAGTCTTTGATATACATGACAAAATGAGGGGCAGAAATATTTTCCGAAGGAGCCTTGATTTTGGCGAAAATATCGATTTCTTTAGCGGCATCGGCTTCTTCCTGGCTAATGTAGCCGAGCTTGGACATCCGGTTTAGCGCAAAAACCTGGCGGCCGCGCAGCGCATCGGTATGGTTGCCATAAGGGGAATAGTAAGTCGGCGCTTGGGGAAGCGACGCCAAAAGTGTGCTTTCGTCCAGTGTCAGTTCGCGCGCGTGTTTGCCGAAAAAAGTCTGCGCCGCCGCTTCAACGCCGTAGGCATTGGAGCCATAAGGTATTTCATTAAGATACATGCCTAAAATGTCATCTTTTTCGTATTTTTGCTCCAGTTCCAGCGAAAGAATAACTTCCTTAATTTTCCGGGTGAGAGTTTTTTCCCGCGTCAGCAGGGAATTTTTAACAAACTGCTGGGTGATTGTCGAGCCGCCTTGAGTGGCGTCGCGCTTCAAGATATCCACGCCTAAAGCGCGCAAAATTGACTTTGGCTTAATGCCAAAATGGGAATAAAAATCCTGGTCTTCAAGTGCGATGGTGGCGTAGCGCAATGTTTCCGGCATTTCGGAAAAATCAATTTGCGTGCGCTTTTCTTCGCCATGAATGTCATAGAGGATATGTTTGCCGGTGCGGTCATAAATCTTGGTAGATTCAATGACATTTCTTTTGGCGACGCCGGCTGCGCTGGGCAGGTCTTTGGCGAAATAGGCAAAAACGGCGACGACAAACAGTAATCCAGCGACAAAGAGACATAGGGCAAGCTTGCCCAAAGTTTTCCAGCGGCTTTGTTTAAAGCGATTTTTGAAATTTTTCGGGGAAATGATGATGTTTTGCATAAAGGCAACAAGTATTCTATCAGATTTATTTTTTTTCTTCAAGGTTAATTTTTTGTTTGAAAATTTTCAGAAGTTCCGCGTACATTTTCATCATATGGGGTTTTTCTTTTTCCGAAAAGAAGAGCCCCGGCATGGAGTTCAATTCAACCACCCAGGGGCGCTGTTTTTTATCAAACATTAGGTCAATGGTAAAAATGCGCGGGTTGAAAGACGCGAAAATTTCATTTGTATAGTTTATAATCGGATCCAGGCTTTTGGGAAGCTTGCTTTTTGGAACAATCTCGAAAGATCCACCCTGGGCGATATTGGCCAAAAAACTTCCTTTTTGCGGTTGGCGGACATAAGAATACATGAGCCTTGCATTTATAAAAACCAGCCGCAAATCATGCATGCCGCGACAAATGCCCTTTATTCCGGAAGAAGAATCAATAAAATCCTGAAGCAAATAGCGCTTGTCAAAAACAATGTCGGCCAGAGAAGAATTTTTATCCAATATGTATATGTTCTTGCCGCCGCTTTCCATAAGCGGTTTCAGGACGAATTTGTCGGTTTTTATGCGCGGCAAAAAATTTTTTAAATCAATATTGCCGTCTATTAAATAGCCCGCTTTGCTCCACTTGGCAAACAAAAGCCCGATGAGAAATTTATCATCGATGATTTGAGTAAACTGAAGATCGTTGATAAATGGATAATACTTGCTCATCAATTCTTTTTTGTAGTAAACTTCCAAGCGCGCTTTTGTTTTGTCGTAAATTAAATCCGGTTTTATGTTGCGGACCCGTTTCCATTTGTTTCCGGATTTTTCAAAAATCCAGGCATATTTAAAAAAATTTTTTTGATAGTCGTACCACTGATAGGAAGCTCGGTACATCCGGATATCGTGTTGTTTGCAAAGCGAATAAAAAAATTCATAGGAATATTGGTATCGCTCCGTTTCAAACGGCTTGCTTTTTTTCCAGTTGTTTTTTCCAACGAGGATTAAAACTTTTTTCATAAGGATTTTTTATTTGTATCAATCAAAAATTTGCCTAAATTTTTACGTCCGATTATAACCGGATAGTTTAATTCATTTCTGTCTGTTACATTCACGCTTGCGGGAACATTTAATTTGTCCATAATAAAACTCATTTTGATCTTGGGCCGTATAGAAACTCCATTAGCCGAGTAAATTATGTCTATGTCGAAAAGATCGGGATGCTTGTGTTTTTCTTTCAGATTATTCATTGTCTCCTGTGCTTTTTCTCGGGCAAAATCCGTCGGTAATTCGATTTTTTCAAAAAAATCCAATACATCTGCAAACCCCATCTCCTTAGCCAGTTTTTTGTCAATCGAGCTGGAATAAGCTCCGGTGTCGATTTTGGCCTCCACTTCAATTTCCTTTCCGTCCTTGCCAATGAGTTTTACTTTTTCCACCGCGCCGATGATTTTTTTGCCGGAAATTTCTTCCAACTCTTCCTCGACTTCGCCGCCGAAAAGATCCATACCCACGCGCACGCCTTTTTCCAAAGAGCCTATCTTAAGATCCGAAACCCTTTCCAACCGTCTTTTTAGTCCGCTCAAATTGGCGAGTTGAATGGAAAGACCCGGTCGGGCGTTAAGTTCCAAAAAAACCGGACCGCGATCTTTGTCGATGGCGACATCCGCTCCCAAAAATCCGAGTCCCGTGACTTTTTGCGCCTTTCCAATAAGGGATTTTTATGCCCGAAAGAGCCAGTCTGGTTTCCGGTATTTTTTCAATAAAATTATTTTTTCCTTGAATGGCGGTAGTAGTGGTTCCGTTGGCCATATCGATTCCGACACCGATGGCGCCTTGCTGCAAATTGGCCTTGCCCGAAGAGGCTTTGGTTGGCAGGCGGAGCATAGCCATCACCGGCACTTTGTTAAAAACAATAACGCGGATATCCGGAATGCCTTTGAATGTATAGGACTTGAAAAGCTTGAGCAGTTGCAGTCTCTCCTCGAAAAAAGCCACATCCGGCGTATTGGAAAGGGAATAGGCTCCTTCCAGTATGTTGCGAATATGATTTTTCAAATCCTCGATTGTTATCAAAGACTGATCAGCCTTAACCCAGGCATCCGATCGTTTTTTGCTGCGACCGTAAACGACAACAATGCCTTCGCCGCCAAATCCCCGGCTGGGTTTCAAGGCAAAGCTGTCGGGTAGCGTTTGCCAGTCAAACACATCAAGCTCCTTGTAATTCCTGATTATGGCAATAAGCTTAGGCGCCGCCAAGCCGTTTTTCTTGAGAATTTTTTTGCTAAGAAGCTTGTTATCGGCTAGCTGTTTGGCGCGCGCAAGATTAAGCGGCTGGATAAATTCCAGATTGCGGGCGTTCATGCCCAGAAGTTTCCGGCCTGCCCGCCGATAGGCAAGGATTTTTCTGAAAAAATTTAACATTATAATTTTTCAATGACATTTCTAAAGCGGAAATATTCAGTCAGGCGTAGCCCCGTCCATTTGCCAAGCAGGATATTGACCGGAACGACCAGCAAAATGATCCATGGATGAGTTTGCAATAATGCGGACAGATACGCGGAAGTGACGATAAAGTAACCGAAAACGGAAATCAGCAGAGTTTCAAAAGTCAAAATCATTGCGACGCGGTTGCCTTTTTCGATTTGCACCGCTATGAATTTTTCCACCAAAAGAATCATAATCAGAAGCGGAAAAATGGAAACCGAAGCGAGCCCCGTTCTCTGCTGGCTACCGCCGACCGTGAGCATCAGCAAAACGACGATTGCGACAACCGACACCATGATCGCCACGCGCGGCAAATACAAAAGCCGGAGAGGCCGCAAGGCAAAACGCATCAATAATCCGGAAAGGATGACAGCGGCAAAAATGGCAATTCCATATTTTAGTCCGTTGGTTGCCAAAAAGGCAAAAGTGATGATAAGAGGAGTATAAATTCCAAAAGCCTTGATGCCGATCACTTGGCGCAAGAAAGCGATAAAGGTGGCAACAAGCGGAAGCATTAAAATAAGTGTCACGGTTTCCAGTGGCACGCCCTGGTGGGTAAAAAAAGCGATGACGGGATTAATAGTTGACATAGCATTATTTTTTTTCAAAAGCTTGGCTTTGATGAATTTTGCCGTTCACAAACGGCGAAAGAAAAAAGCCGAGCTTTAGGAAAAATCAGAAATATTATTAATTTTACGACTGTTTAAATGACACAACGCGACCGCGATTGCATCCGCCACATCGTCCGGCCTTGGAACGGTTTTTAGTTGCAAAATATTCTTGGCCATTAACTGCACTTGCTTTTTTTCCGCGCGGCCGTAGCCGGTGAGCGACTGCTTGACCTGGAGCGGAGTATAGCTACTCACTTTAACATTTTTTTGTTCGAGAGTCAAGAGGAGCGAGCCGCGCGCCTGTCCCACGGCAATGACGGTTTTCTGGTTTTTGAAAAAGAAAATTTTTTCGACAGCTGCTTCCTGGGGGCGGTATTTTTTTATGATTTTTTCGAGATCCGCACTGATTTCCGCGAGTCTTTTTTCCTCGGGCGTGTTTTTTACAGTTGCGATATGGCCAAAGGCCGAGGCCTTGATTTTACCGCCCTTTTCTTCCAAAATTGCCCAGCCGGTTGTGGCAGTGCCGGGATCAATGCCCAGGACGCGCAAAGGCTTATAGGTTATCGTAGATTTCTTGGACATCATCTTGATCGTCTAATATTTCCAAAAGTTTTTCGTAATCAAGTCTGTCTTCGGGGAAAAGGTCGGTTTTTTGGAGTGGGGCATAAACCAAGTCGGAGCCTTCGATTTTAAATCCGTTTTTTTCCAAGTTTTTCTCAACAGTTTTTAGGTTTTCCGGCAAGGCATAAACAGTCAGCATGTTATCTGAATAGAGCGTGTCTTCCGCGCCGGCATCAATGGCTTTTTCTTCCAGCGTGTACGGATCCGCTCCTCGCGGAACAGTAATATTGATATTGCCGATTTTTTTGAAATTCCACATGGCGGAACCCATTTCGCCGAGTTTTCCGCCGGCTTTGTTAAAAATGCTTTTAATTTCACTGACTGTGCGGTTGCGGTTGTCTGTTGTGGTTTTGACGAGCATCATGACATTGCCCGGGCCCATGCCCTCGTAAATTATTTCTTCAATTTCTCCGCCCCCCCCTTGAGTTCGCCGGCGCCTCTTTTGATGGCGCGCTCGATATTAACATTGGGCATATTATCCAGCCGCGCGCTCTCAATCGCCATCCTCAATTGAAAGTTGGCTTCCGGCTTGCCGCCGCCCTCGCGCGCCGCGATCGTGATCAATTTTCCGTGCTTGGTGAAAATCTTGGCGCGCTTGGCGTCGTTTAATCCTTTTTTGTGTTTAATTCCCGCCCAATGAGAGTGTTCACTCATATAGTTTTTATTATACTCTTCCTCTCCTTGGATAAGGAGAGGAACTAAAGGTGAGGCTTGATAATTTAATTGCTTTTCTAATACAATCCTAGCATTTGAGAATTTTAATTTCAACCGCATTGTCATTCCTAACTCGATCCGGGATCTAGGAAATCTCCTTGCCTCTTTCCCATGCAATCTCAAAAATCGGTTTTAGTGATAAAGATAAATCAGTGGACTCTATGGTTACAGCGAAAAACTTTTCACCTAAAGATGTAATAGCCAACATATCTCCACAGACAGAAAAATCCATTTTTATAGATTGGATATCTTTGGAAAATCTAACAAATTGTCCAATTTCAATAAATTTTTTTGCAAGAATTCTTTCTTTGGATGTATCGGGCACAAGATGACGACCGTGTATCTTGCGGCGATTATGGCGGTAGCTTTTTATCCAATGATCAATAATTCCAGGGAACCTTTCTTCAATACGCGCATAAGAAGATACATAAAATTGATCAGAATAGTTATTTAATTTTTCATATATATTTAAAATACCATCCTTATTTTCGCTGTAGGTTATTTTAGGTCGTTGGCTATATTTGTTGGTCAATGTTTCAAAAATAGGAAGCATTTCAAAAAAAATTTTTGCGTTGTCTTGCATTTTGCGAAAAATGACTGACGGATCAATTGCCTGGTAGAGAGTTGTTTTTTTGGCGGGAAATTTCACTAAGTAGCCTTTCTTAGCTAGTTTTTCAGAAACAACATAAGCAATAGGCCGTTTTAATTCTGCAACTTTGGCAACCTTATAAACTGTGCCTTTGCCCAATTCTAAAAAGGCCAGGTAAATTTTGGTTTCCTTTTCATGAAATCCTGCCAATCCTAAGGCTTTAATGAGTTCCGTATCCATGCCTAAGATAATAGCAGAAAACTAATTTTAGTCAAAATAATTGACTACTAATCCTCATATATTGTTATAAGTAAGCCAAATAAAGAACAAATTTTAGCATATAAAGTTGTCTATTTTATATAAATTGGTAAACTACACTGTTGTTTTACAACAAAATATATAATTACTTTGAATTACTAAACTAACTTTACCAATTAAATTCAGACAACTTT
>CAZUWD010000005.1:0-14962 GCA_964624015.1 uncultured Bdellovibrionales bacterium
TTAAATTTCTTTTAGAATTTTCATGTTTTTCAACTCAACAAAGCGCAAGCACACACAGTCGGCCTTTATCAAATATCCAGCCGCTTCGATAATGGACTTGTAAATCTCTTGTTCCTTTTTTTTGTTCAAATTAGAACGATCAGCCAAACCCAATCCGATTTGCATCAAAATTTCCATTTTGCGGTTAATCTCACCGATATAGCTGTATGAATCAACCAAATCGCGCGATGTTTGCTGTAATTTTTTTTTCCTTTTTTCCTGCTCTTTCTGATAAAAGTAAAGCTTGCGCTCTTTAAATATAAACACAATAAAGCCTGTAATTCCAAAAAAAAAGATAACTAATTCTTCAAGATTTGTCTCGGGTAGGGATTTATATCCCTTACTCACGATATCCGGCGTCAAAACCGCCAAAATAAAAAGAATAGAGTAGATCCAATACATTTTTATTCCCGCCGTAAGCGGGCAAGTTAGCCGGCCGGCGCCATCCCGCTTGGGCGGAAAATAAAGCCTGGGCTTACTTTAAAATTAATGTGTTTACTGAACCACCAATTAAGCAAGTATTTGCGTTTTTATTTTTTAATGCGGATATTTCTATAGCTTGGCAATGCCGGTGTTTTTATCCGCGCCATACTCCGCATTTTTTCCTGATTTAGAAAAAATAAAAATGTAGATTATTTCCAAGATCGCCAATGTGTTAAGTAAAAATAATGCGGCAAACCAAATTTTTTGTCCTTGTCGGGCAGACTTCCAAAGAGCAACTCCTTTCCAGGGTATTGTCCAGGCTGATGCCAAAACAAGAGCTAGGGCAAGATTTTTATCCATTGATTTAAAATTAATTTAAATGCTTGACGGGCTTGTCTTTCGGCGAAATATTTTTTGCCAGCGGCACTGCTGATTATTTCCGTTGATTTTCATTTTAGCCTGGATAAAATCCAGCCGGATGCAAAAACCTGAATTCACTTTACATCTAAAATCTTGTATTTCTTTTTTCCGGCCGGAGTTTCCACGGCCACTTCATCGTCTTTTTTGTGATTCATAAAGGCATTACCCATCGGTGATTCATTGGAAATTTTCAAACTGGCCGGATCGGCCTCATTGGAGCCGACTATCTGAAATTCCATCTCGCTCCCGTTGAATTTAACTTTTACAACCGATCCCATCTGGACTATGCCAGTCGCTTGATTGCGGGAGGCTACAGTTGATTCTTTGAGTAAAAATTCAAGTTCCGCAATGCGAGCCTCGTTTTCCGCTTGTTGCCTTTTGGCCTCTGAATATTCTGCGTTTTCAGACAAATCACCTTGTTCCTTCGCCTCTTTAATAGAATTGGCAATATTTTGCCGAATCTCTGTCCGGCGCTTTTCCAGTTCTAATTCGATTTTTTTTAATCCTTCTTCGGTAATAAGTTTCGCCATTTTTTTGCTGTTTCCGCCAAAGGCGTTAAATTAGCTGATTAAAAAATACTGCTCAAAAAAGCAGTAAGCCTATTTAAATATTTCCTTTTTCGCGCAATAAATAATTTACGGATTTCATTGTATCAAAATTCTAAATGCTGTCAAATCGGCCAAATTTGTCTTATCCACAACCTATTTTTGCCCCCGGGAAAAATACCATTCATAAATTTCTTTGGTAACAGGCACCGCGGGCGAACGATTTTCCTCTCCGCCTTCCACTAAAACTGCGAGGGCGATTTCCGGATTTTCATAAGGCGCGAAAGATATAAACCAGGAATGAACTTTGCCTTCGACTCCGAATTGCGCCGTTCCCGTCTTGCCGGCAACTTCAAAAGGCAGGCTGTTGAGCGACGTCGCCGTCCCGGATGTTACCGTCTTACGCATTCCTTCGCGTACAATTTTCATTATTTCATCCGGAATAAAACTTTGCCGTTTGATTTCCGGCATTATTTTTTCATCCCGTCCATCAGAAGTTTTGATGCGGTTGACAATTCTGGGAATATGCAAAGTGCCGCCATTTCCAAGAGTTGATGCAAAATTGGCCAATTGAAGAGGCGTGGCTGTTATGTAGCCCTGGCCTATTGCCGCGTGGTAAGAATTTCCAATATACCATTTTTCATTAAAATACCTTTGCTTCCATTCTTCGTCCGGAAAAAATCCCGAAGCCTCATCCGGCAAATCAATGCCTGTCGGAGAGCCGAATCCGAAAAGATCCGCGTATTTTTTCATACGATTTATTCCAAGTCCTTCAATCGAACCATAGCCACCGCCGATTGTGTAGAAAAAAATATCATTGCTTTCGGCAATAGCAGTGCGCACATCGCTTATTCCGTGAACCCTCCAGTCGCCGAAGCTGAATTTTCCAATATAAAGCCTTCCGCCCAATCCATCAATCATTGTTCCGGAAGATATTATTCCTTCAGACAAGGCAGCCGCGGCCACAGCCGGCTTTATCGTAGAAGCAGGCGGATATTCGCCTCCGATAGTCCGGTTAAAAAGCGGCAGATTTTTGTCACCGATCAAATTTTTATAATTTGCACCGGAAATTCCTCCGGCAAACAGATTGTTATCATAACTTGGCAAGCTAACCATTGACAAAACCCCTCCATTTCGCGGATTTATAGCGACAGCGGCGGCTGTTCTGGTCTTGGATTTTTCCAGCGACAGCAACAGGCTGTCGTATATTTTTTTTTGAAGCCCTTCGTCTATGTTGAGAAAAATGTCAGCTCCGGCTTGCGGCTCAACCATACCCAAATTTTTTTTAATATTTCCGTATGCGTCCACTTCCACTTGTCGGACGCCGTTTTTGCCCCGCAAATAATTTTCATAATATTTTTCCAGCCCGGCCTTGCCAATGTAGTCAGTTATGGAATAGCCCGTATTTTTATTAAGCTCTTCGCGCGTAATTTTTCCGTCATAACCTATAATAGATGAGAATATTATGCCGTTTTCATAGTTGCGAATAGCTGTGTTTTCAATGAAAATTCCCGGCAATTCGCGTTTTTTTTCAGCCAAAATAAGCGCTTGTTCCTCGGATATATTCTCCTTAAGTAAAATTGGCTCATTTGATTTATGATTTTGACTCTCTATCGCAACTTCGACATTGCCTGTTTCCATACTTAAAATAGCAGCTGTTTTCTCGGCAATTTTTTTCCTTTCCGTTTCATTTTCCGGTAAATCCGCCGGAAAAAAGATAGCATCCAAGCTGGAAACATTTCTGGTTAAAACATTTCCCGATTTGTCCATTATTTTTCCCCGAGGCGCTTTGATAACCAGTGAGCGCACCCTGTTTCCGCGGGATAGATCTTCATAATAAGATTTTTTCATAACATCCAGATAAAAAACTCTCAAAAAAATAATAACTATGGAAAGCAGGATCAAATACCAAAAAACATTTAAATTTCTTCGTTGAAAAGGAGTTTCGATCAGGGCCTTTTCTCTCTGTGTAGCAGTCATTATTGAGTCCTCGATCTCAACTCCACGCAATATTTTTTTTCTTCGCCAAAATTTGTTATGCATTTTTGAGTTTTATTCGCCGTTTAATTTTCTATTCCTGCTATTTGATTGAAATGCCGAGGTCGGTACGCGGATAGAAATTTAAAAATTTTTCCACCCGCTTAATCGGCCAGTAAAGCAGGGAAAATAACAAAGAGTCATAAAAAACTTTAAAAATGAGCGCTGAACTGAAAAGTGGCAAAGAAAAAATGCCGGACAGGGTGATTTGCCTGAAAATTTCCGGAAAAATCAGTCGCAACAATCCTTCCAGCAGCGATCCGCAAAAAACAAAAACCAGCAAAATAAAAAACTGCAAGGTTTTTTGAGAAACCAGAAATCGCCTGGCTAAATAGCTGACACAGATAGCTGCTGCTGTAAAATAAAAAATACCGGTTCCAACCGCCACAAAAGAAAATAGATCGGAAAGAAATCCGGAAACAACGGCTAATTTCCAGCCGCGGCTGAAACCGATCTTTGCCGACCAAACAATAACTACAATTAAAAGCAGATTGGGAACTGAATTTTCCGGAAAAAATTTCGGCAAAGCGGAGCTCTGTATGATCGCCAGAATAAGCAGTATGATTAAAATAAAAAATTTTCGCTTCATTTTTGAATCGGATTTTTAATCACAAAAACTGTTTCCAGTTTCGCATATCTGATCCTGGGAAAGACAACAGCTTGCTGAAAAAGCTTATCGCCAGTCATCCGGATTTCCTGAATTTTACCGATCAAAAGCCCTTTGGGCATTCCGCTTCCCAGTCCCGAAGTAACAATTGTATCTCCCGCGTTCAGGGTTTCCGACTGCGAAACCATATCCATAATAAGTCCGAGTCCATATTCCCCCCGGATTATTCCGCGTGCTCCGGTTTCCAGATCAAAAGTATTGACAACGGACTCGGAATCGGAAAGCAGGAGAATTTTAGAAGTTCCGGAAAAAACCTCTGCTACTCTGCCAACTAAAATTCCTTCATAAGCTATTACCGGCATTTCCGGCTTTATTCCGTCAGAACTACCTTTGTCAATTAACAACCATCCCCCCGGTTTTTGGGAATTTTGAGCAATAACAGAAGCTGCTTCCAAATTAAATTTTTCACGAGGAGCCAGCCGCAATTGTTCGCGCAGATTTTCATTATCCTTGCGCTCATTTTCCAGCATTGCCACCATACCAGCCAGCAGATTATTTTCCTGGATTAATTTTTCATTTTCCTCCTTTAGGCCGGAAATTGAACTGAAAAAACCCACTGTTTCAGCTGTTTCCTGGCTCAGTAAATAAAAAGTTTTTTGGAGCGGATAAGTAATGCGCAACAAGACCCATCTGACCGGATTAAACAAATTTTCCGGATTCCAAAAAACTAAAAAGCCACAAACAGCGACTATCGTAAAAAATTTAAACAGATTTGAAGAAAAATATTTTTTAGGCATACAAGCCCGCCAATTTGAGCGAATTATAACTAATTTGAATAAGTATTTCTCTGAATTAGCGCTTAATTCGCAAATTACATCAAAGATTTTTCATGCTGATTTTCAACCAAAATTTCACGCAGTGCCTCAATGTCTTCAAGGACTATTCCGGTTCCGCGCACCACGGCCGTCAGCGGATCCTCCATCATCCTGACCGGCATTTCAGTCTGGTCAGCTACCAGGCGGTCCAATCCGCGAATAAGGCTTCCGCCACCGGCCAGGATTATCCCCCGTTGCATAATATCTGCTAATAGTTCCGGTGGAGTTTCCTCTATGGTAGTTTTAATATTATTTACAATGATGCGAATTGAACGGGAAAGAGCTTCGCGAACATGTTCGTCATTGATAATAATTTCCTTGGGAAGTCCGGTTATTAAGTCGCGCCCGCGAATCGGCATTTGCATTTTTTCATTCTGAGGACATGCACTGCCAATGGCAATTTTCACGTCTTCAGAAGTTTTTTCACCAACCAGCAAATTAAATTCATCGCGGCAATAGCGAATAATATCTTCATTCATCTCGTCTCCGGCAATACGCAAATTGCGGGAAGCTACTACTCCTCCAAGTGAAATGACAGCGATGTCAGTTGTACCTCCGCCGATATCCACCACCATATTTCCGGCGGCATCTTGTATCGGCAGGCGCGCTCCGATGGCCGCCGCCATCGGCTCGTCTATCAAATACGCTTCCCGGGCGCCGGCATTCATCGTTGCATCAATCACTGCCCTTTTTTCAACTTCAGTAACGTCCGAGGGAATGCCGACAATTACGCGCGGGCGGGGAAACAAACTAAAACTGTCCTTATGAACTTTATCGATAAAATACTTGAGCATTTGCTCGGTTATCTCAAAATCACTGACCACTCCGTCGACCAAAGGACGCGTGGCCACAATATGCCCTGGGGTTTTCCCGACCATTTTTTTAGCTTCGCGACCAATAGCCAAAACCTGTCCGGTTTTTTTGTTGACAGCCACGACCGACGGTTCATTAATGACAATGCCTTTACTTTTGACATAGACCAGGGTATTGGCGGTGCCTAAATCAATTCCTATATCTCTGGAAAAACTTCCAAAAAAACTGCCGGATATTTGCCTTGAAATGCCCTTGATTCTCTTAATCATTGCTAATACTGAAAATTAAAAACCCAACATATTTCTTTGAATGCCTGCAATATTGTTGAGTTTGTTTTTATTTTTATCCAACCAATTTTACCTCATCTGGCTTCAAATGTCAAAAAGTCGTTTTATTCCTTAGGCAGTGCTATTTGATAATAATTTTATCCACATCGCGGAAGGTTATGTAAATCATGAGCATAATCAACAAAATAAAACCGACCGTATTAAAAGCCTGCTCTGTTCGCCGGGCAATCGGACTGCCTTTAATTTTGCCTATAATAACAAAAAGTATTCGGCCGCCGTCAAGCGCCGGAAAAGGAAAAGAGTTAATAATGCCGAGATTGACACTCAGGAGCGCGGTAAAGCGAAGAAGGTAAACCAGTCCCAATGTCGCAAATTGTTTGGTCATGACCGCAATGCCCACAGGCCCGGCGACTTCAACCAAAGCTTCTCGCCCATAAATCAAGTTTTTGATTATGCCAAAAAGCGCCGCTAACATGACAACGATCAAGCTGAACACTTCGAGTAATCCTTTCCAGATTGCTTCGTACCACGGGTAACTGACTATCCTTGTTTCCACCAGTCTTATGCCGAGAGGCCCTTGCCCCTCCGGAAATGAAGTTCTGGGCGTTCCCTTGAGTTCCAAAATTTGTTTTCCGCGGCGCACTTGCAAAACGAGTTCGAACCCTTTATGCTCCTGGATATATTTTTGCAAATCCTCAACTGATTGGAATTGATCATTTTTAATGATTTCATCTCCGGCACGCAGACCCATAATCTCGGCTGGAGCATCCGGCAAAACTTCGGAAACCTGGATTTTGGAATCCGGACTGCCTCCGGCGGCCTCAATCGCCTCCGGCGATCCGATCATAAAAGTCAGGGAAAATAAAGCCCAAGCTAAAACAAAATTCATGAGAACGCCGGACGCTAAAATCTTTATTTTGACCCAAGCGCCGCATGAAGCAAAGCTGTCTTTTTCATTTTCGCCCAAGCCGTCCTCTCCCTTGATTCTCACAAAGCCGCCCAGCGGAATAAGATTCACAGAATAAACCGTATTTACCGCATCGACGGTTTTATTTCCCCGGACTATTTCCGCCTTTCCAGTTGCATTATTTTTATAGAATCCTAAGATCCTCGGAGGAAAACCAAAGCCGAATTCTTCAACCCTGATACCGTTTCTCCGCGCAATCAGAAAATGTCCCAGCTCGTGGACAAAGATCAAAACTCCTAAAATTATCACGAAAATGATTGCTGTAAGCATATTGTTATTTTTCTATTTCGAAGTTTTTAACATTTCCGAAAGCTGCTTAAAAAATTATCCCGGGTCGATTTTTTATGCTGAAAATTGCTGTCAGACTTTTAATATCTCTTCTTCCTTTTTTCCTCTAATCTCTTCTATCTTCCGGTTATATTCATCCACTATGTTTTGCAATTTGTTTTTGCCGGAAAATTTATCATCCTCGCTGATCAGGCTCTCTTTTTCCGCCTCCTGAATTTCTTCCCAAATTTCCTCCCGACACTGGCGAACGGCAATGCGCGCTTCTTCCGATTTTTTATTTAAAATTTTTACCAGCTCTTTCCTTCTTTCTTCCGTCAGCGCCGGAATGACAACACGAATAATCTGGCCGTCATTCACCGGATTAAGATTCAATTGCGATTCGCGAATTCCTTTCTCAATTCCGGCTAATTGGCTTTTATCCCAAGGTGAAATAACAATGATTTTTGGCTCAGGCACGGTAATGCTGGCCACCTGCTTCAGAGGCGATCTGGCTCCATAATAGTCAACCGGAATGTTTTCAACCAACGCTGCTGAAGCACGCCCTGTTCGCAGTTGATTCAGCTCCTCCTTGAAATGATTTACGGATTTTTCAAAATCCGCCTGTTTTGAATTTATAATATCCAGATGCATAAAAAGTTTGATTTAATCTTAGGAATGCATACGCGGCACGTCCTCGAGTTAAAATTAATCCACCGGTTCAAGTCCGCATTATTTACTCAGGCCCAGATACAGCTTTCCCGGATTAGACGGGGCGTATTTTATCACATTAATATTTCTTGACGTTTCAAACTGCGAAGTCACCCAATTAACGCCTTCATCCGACGACCGGTAAACTGCTTGTGCTGAACCATAAATGATTTCGCGCGGATTTGACGGATTGACAGCCAAAGCGCGCACCGGAAATTTTTTCGAGTCATTAAGCGTTTCGATTTTTTCCCAGCTTCCGCCTCCGTCTTTGCTGAATAAAATGCCGGCATTGCCAGCCAAATAAACTTTACCGCTATTTGACGGGTCGGCTTCCAACACATTTATATTATAATTACCCCCCGCTGATTGAAAAACCTGTCGGGAAATATCTTCGAAATCCTGGCCGCTATTTTTGCTGCGCATAATTCCCCTTCCCTGCATCAAAAGATAAACAAAACTGCTATTAAAGTTATCAATAGCTATTTTAATTACCGGAGCCGGAGCGGAAAAAATATTTTTCCAGGATTTTCCCCCATCCATGCTTTTTAAAACCTGGTTGTCACTGGTAGCAACATAAACAATACTTCCATTTTTCCTGTCCACTTTAAGCGCAATAATCAACGGTCCATCTGCCGGTGCGGTATAAATTTCTTCCCACTGGAATCCGGAATCAAAACTTTTAAAAATTTTTCCTCTGCCCTGCCAAACGCCGCTGGCATAGATTATTTTACCGTCAACTGGATCGAAGTCCAGTCCGTATATTTTTTCCGACTGAAACGGCAGATATTCCCAGGTTTCTCCACTATCATTGGTCTTTAGAATTCCCGCACCGCGCAATCCCGCATAAACGTTTTGCTCGTCATGAGGATTTACTGCCAGACTCAAAATATCCAAACCGCCCAAGTTAACCTTGCCGCCCGGCTTTAGCCTGGCTTCCCAAGTCCGGCCGCCGTCTATTGATTCCCACAGGCTGTCATTTGATTTTTTCTTGCCAGTTTCCGCGTCTTTTTTTGCATTATCCGACGGCAGTAAAGAACAGCCGCTAAAAAGCAACGGCAGACCTAAAATCAGAATTAATTTCGCGTATTTTCCCATAACTTG
Source organism: uncultured Bdellovibrionales bacterium (assembly GCA_964624015.1). Taxonomy (GTDB): domain Bacteria; phylum Patescibacteriota; class Minisyncoccia; order Moranbacterales; family UBA2206; genus CAZUWD01. The sequence goes on from CAZUWD010000005.1 coordinate 9,090, forward strand.
ATTATATCAGAAATTTCCGGCTTTGCCAGTCCGATATTGACTTTGAGCCGGATTGCTGCTACAATATCCAGTGTTGTGCTTAAGCTAATATTTTCAAAACAGCAAACATGGGTCGTTAGCTCAGCCTGGTAGAGCAGTTGCCTTTTAAGCAAACGGTCGGAGGTTCGAATCCTCCACGACCCACCAAATTTAAGCCGGCTTGGCTTGTTCTGAAAAATCCGCCGCCCGGCGGATTTTAACACAAGCAGTTCAATTTTGAATCCTTTTGAACAAAACCAGAAATTGCGCAATTAATTGCGCAAATTTTTTGTTTTGTTTATTGCAATATCCGAAACATCAAAACGAATTACGATTCTTTTTTCATCCGCATGCGTTCCATGATTTCGCGGTTGACGATATTTTTGTCGCGGCCGTATTTGAGACGCGACAATTCTTTCAAGGCATTGGCTATTTCCTGGTCACCCCGGGTTGGCGGAAAAGTCTTCATACTGAAAGGCTTGGTCAGTTCGTTATTAATAAGAAGCTTGGCAAAAAGATTGCGGTTGTCCACATTCACCAGGTCATTGGCCGTAAATACAGGCGCAAACTGCTTTTCCAGAAACTCCGCGTCTTCCGCACCTACACGAAAAGAGAAAATCGATCCCACATTGCCGAACACCGCCTTGGAAATTTCTTCCCGGAGTTGCGCGATAAATTGATGAGCAATAATCAGATTAAGCCTGTATTTTCTCGCCTCCGAAAGAATTTGCGCAATGGAATTAGTTGTTACATTCTGAAACTCATCCATATATAAATAAAAATCTACTCTCTTGTCTTCATCTAAAATATCCACTCGCGAAAGCGCGTTCATTAAAATTTTGCCGACAACCACCATGCCGAGCAATCGGGCGTTGATTTCGCCTATTCTTCCTTTTGACAAATTTATAAGTAAAATTTTTCTTTGATCCATAATTTCCCGGAAACTCAAAGTGCTTTTTTGCTGGGCGATAATCGGACGCATCATGTCGTTGGAAATGAAAGTCGTAAGCTTGGAGGTTATATACGGCACCATGTTAGCCAGTGCCGCTTCCCCGCCGGCCTTTTCCGCTTCTTTTGTCCAAAAATCAAAAACGGTAGGGTTGACGCATTTCGACAGTTTCATTCGGCGAAATTCTTCGTCGGCAAGCACTTTGGAAATTTCCATTAAAGTTGACCCGGATTCCGGATCTTCCATGATTAAAAGCATGGCATTGCGCATATACTGTTCAAACATCGGCCCGCCGGTAGCTTTCAGATCGTAGAGCTGATCGAAAATACCGATCATTTCATTGATGACAAAAGTTTTCTGTTCCGGCCGCGCCGGATCGTATTCCAGCATATTGAGTCCGAATGGCCGCTCCACATCCGACGGATCAAAGACAATTACATCCTCCGCCCGCTCCTTGGGAATGGCTGTCAAAATATCCTCGACCATCTCCCCGTGCGGATCAATAACGCAAAAACCCCTGCCTTCGCGCGCGTCCTGCTTGGCCATTTCTTTAAGCAGCGTCGATTTGCCGGTTCCGGTCTGGCCGATGACATACATATGCCTTCTCCGGTCGTCGTCCGTCATCCGGATATCGGTTTTGGCGCCGCGAAATTCATTATATCCGACCGCTAGTCCTTCTTTGGGAATATTGACCGGCGGAGGCGCCGAACTGGCTTTCAACCATTTTATTTTTGGCGTTTCCGTAGCTGAAATCGGCGAATGGAAGATGCTGGCAATTTCTTCGGTATTCAAAATCATTGCCTGTTCGGAAACAAAATTGCGAAAAATAAAATCAAAGGCTATTTCCTTTTTTTTAATCCTTTTTGCAATTTGAAAACAATTGATGTCGGCATTTTCATATTGGGAAAAAGCATTTTCCAGTTGTGCCAGAATTTGTTCGGCTCGTTCTTTCGTCGCAGCAGAAGCAACAAGCCGGATATTGACTTGAAAGCCTGTTTTGGCAGCTTTCAGTTCCAGATTTTTGACAAGTTCCTGCTCTTCCGGCGTCAGTTGATATGTTTTCGCTTCCGGCGGAATTGACTCGTTTTTCTTTTGACTGATCAAGGTGTCATAAAAAGTACTGCCAACTTCCCGTCCGACGCTCATAGCCAGAGATTTATGATGCGCATCCTTAAGCCTTTTTCCCTGTTGCATTTTATGCGCGATGGATCGGCCAGCCGCGCGCCAACCGGGACTGGCCGGTTTCAAAACTAATTGGATTGCCGCGCCTTCAGTCACTGTGTCTAATTTGCTCAAAGCGTTCGTAATGGCGTTTAAAGGATCAATTTCCAGATTTTCATATGTGCGAATGGGAAAAATATATTTGTCCTTGAGTTTCAGAATTGCCGCCTCGGTAAAGCTGCCGGGAGAAAAAATATTGAAATCTTTGGCCTTCTCCAAGGAAGCGTTCGGAAAAAAACTGTTAATTTGTTTTTCCACCGCTTCGGTGAATTTTCTCGGTATGGCTACAAAAAAGACGATTTCTTCGTCTTTGGAAGAATTGGCAATTTCAAAAGAGACATAAGGGCTGTCATAGAGTAATCGGTGCAATAATCCTTTCTTTTCCTTGAGCGCGGCAAGCGAGGCCAGAAGCTGTTCCATCGCGCCAATTTCTTCTTTCCAGACATCCTGTTTTTTCTGTTCGTCCTGAGGCTTGGATGCCTTGGAAACTCGGATAATGTCCAAATTCATGTTAAGCGAACGGTTAATATGCGCCCGAAAACCAAAAAAGCTGCGCGCAACCAGCCATGCGCCGCTAAAAAGGCTGACAAAGCCGAGGATTGAAGCCAACAGAAAAAATATTTGACTGAAATCAAAAGCGATCGTCATTTGTTTTTGTTTTTCGTTTTCCGGTTTTATTTTACCACAAAAACCTTCCTGTTCCAAACTTCTAATTTGATAACCCCGTTACCAAATGGGCTGGCGGCGTTGATTGTTATATTTCCTTGATCAGTCCTTTGGCCACCAGCGCAGCATGAAGATCATCGGCCAGCAGCCGATCATGGAATTCATCCAATGCGTAATTATCGTCCAAATGCTTAGCCACCTTAACCGCATGGACAACCCCTTTGTTCACCGCCAACTGCACCAGTTTTTCCACCTTGGCCTGAGCGGAAATTTCGGCATCGGCCGCCTGCGCATCATGCGGAATATCATCGTCGGATGATAATTTGTGCGTTTTTACCCTGGAAAGAATTCTGGAATAAGCGGCGTCTTTTTCCGTCGCACCTTCTTTGCGCGGTTCGTTTTCTTCCTGAATGTTTTCCGGCGGCGGCGCCATTTCCTTTTCTGCAGCTGACTTGAATGTCTTTTCCGGCGCTCCGCCGGCGAATTTGCTTTCCAAATCAAGGTCTTTATCGTCAATTGGTTCCAGCGGCATAAATTTTTTACCCCGTGGAATACCGCAAGGCGGCAGCGACGAAGTCGCTATTCCATTGGGTGAATTTTATAAATTAGCATCCTTTTTCATCTCTTCGCGGAAATCACTGACCACTTTTTCCAGCAGTTGGTCATAATTTTCGATTTTTTCGCGCAAGAACTTTTCAATCTCTTCCGATCTCGCTTCGCGGTCAAGCATTTCGCCATAGGCATCCTGGTCGGCCGGTTTCAATTTTTCCATCGTTTCCGCGAACATCCGCTTAAGGATCACTTCCGTCATCTTGATGAGCAGTTCATCTTTTTTATCCTGCGGCAAATCGGATAATCCCAGTTCGGAAAGCAAATCTTTTTGTATTTGGGCTTGATCTTGTTTGTTCATATTTTTATTCCATTTATATTTTTTAGATCGAGGTTCGACCTCGAAAATTCATTTATTTAGCCTTTTCAACAGCCAAACGCGCGACTCGCCCGGTCCACTTCTCCAAAGTTTCTCCGGCTTCCGGCTTGATTTCCGGACCGACAGCTTCTTTTAGATATTTGAACATTATTTTCAACTTGTCGCTGGCCCGCCAATTCATATTTTCCGCGGCTTGGCGAAAGCTCATATTTTTCACATTTTCCCATTCTTCTCCAAACGTGATTGCGTTGCGAAACGATTTCACCGCCTCGCTTTGATCGCCGCCCAAAACAGATTCGCTGAATTTTTCCAAAAATCCACGGCTGTATCCCAAATCGGCAATTCGCTCGCGAATCGCTTCCAGATCTTCGTTGCTGTGCGTGTAACTGCGGGAAAGTTCTTCGGTATTTTGCGCAATCTGCCCGTCCAAGTCGCGTAAAATTGCTCCGGAATTTTTGCCAAAATGGCTTTCTTGCTCATCGACATATTCAACCTGCCCACGGCTTTCCGCCCAACTTTTTGGCGGCTTTTCCGGAGTTTCATCCGGCTGGCCGTCACTAATGTTTTCCGTATCCGGCGACAACTCCCCCGGTTCGCCGGCACTAGTTCGATCCAAAATATTTTCTTTCGACAGATAGCCAAGCTGACCATCGCCGGTTATCGCTACTATGCTTTTACCATCGGGCGAAAGTTCAATTTGCGCTCCGGCGTGGATTAGATTCAATTCTTTAACGCCCAACTTTTCTGCGTATTCACCGGCCATAATATGCGCCCGATTCGGATCGATGCCACCCTTGATCAATGTACCTTCCAGACTACTTCCGTGTTGAACTTCAAAAATGCTGCCTTTAGGCATCGCCGCTTCCTCTTCCGGCATCCCGCCTACTCTCGACACTTCCTCTTCCGGAAAAGAAACCGCGCCCTGTCGCCAGTAAAGATTTTTGTCCACCATGCCGGAAATCGGACGGTCCTGCTGGTAATCCAATTTTTCCATTATCCATTGCTTGCCGCCGGAAATTTCAATAATTTCACTTAGGGCTCCGGAACCAATAAAAATACCCGCAGTCGTGCCAATCCACCTTCGCCGGCTTGCCTTTTCTTTTTCTGTTCTCAAGCTATCATGATATCCGTCAATTTCAGATTGCATTTTTTCCATTAAAAATCCGAATTTATCTTCGGCGCTTTCCACTGCCTTTAATATTTCTTCCTTGGCCGTTTCCGCTTTTTCCGCTTCTTTCTTGCGGTGCCTGGCCTCCAAAACGCCGGCCACACCGACACCGGTTGCCGCTCCGGAAAGAATGCGCTGAGCGGTCAGAAAACCCGCCCCGACTCCGGTTGCGCCAATGGCCATCGAGCCGATCATTTTCCATTTCCAATTAACCTTTCGATAAGAATTGACAAACTTACCGGCCAAACCAGCGGCGTACCCTGGAATTTTTCCGAATTTTTCTTCCCAAACCTGCCCGCGCGCTTTGGTATGCGCGTCATATAAATTCAGCTGTTTCTCGTTAAAATTAAAATACTTGACCAAATCCCCCATTTCTTTTTTCAGATCATCTCCGCTCAACCCGCGTCTTTTTATCTCTTCCAGTTGCAAATTTAGAAGTTCGTTCAACCGCATCCGATAGTCGTTATAATATGGATCTACCACATTGGCCTTCAAGCTGTCTTTTATTGGGAGAATTTTTTTAATTCTGGAAATAATATTGAATGTTTTATATTCTTTTTTGGCATATTCTAGCCGCGCCGTTTCCACTTCTTGTTTTGCCTTCTCAATTCTTTCCTTGATTTCTTCCGCGCCGATGCCGGCCTTCTCCGGTTCAATCGCCAGTTCTTCTTTTTTTGATTCTTCAATTTTTTCGGCTCTTTCCCCCGCTTCAATCCCTTGTGCTTTTTCCATCAGTTCATCGGGAGCTTTGTCCAGATCCTCGAGTGCTTCCTGGCGCAATTGCAGTTCTTCATATGCTTTGTTAAGCTCATCCTCATCGCCCATTTTCGCCAAAGCATCGACACGAGCCTCGAGCCCGCTTATTTCTTCCTGAATCTGCGCCCGCTTTTTTTCTTCATTAAAAATTTTCGCATGAGAAGGCG
>CAZUWD010000006.1:0-14819 GCA_964624015.1 uncultured Bdellovibrionales bacterium
TGATGTTTATCCGCATGACGGACAGAAAGATGTTTTACTTGACATTGAAGATCCGATTGTCGTGGATTTTGACAAGTCAACCCGGGGATTCTTCATCAAATTCTTTTTTAGTCCGGATCTGGATGTTGCCTATTTCAACAACGCGGAAAAAACTCAGTTTAAGTTGATGCCTCAGGGACGGCTTATTCGCGGACAACGGTATGATCTGAAAATTTTTGCCAAATATGAAAAAGCTTCCGACAATGATTACCGGGAAATTTACGGCGGGAGTTTCGAGGTTTTGCCTCCGCCACCGGCCAATTGGGAAAAAGACTATGCGGCGCGCCTGCGGCAGGCCGAAAGATTTACTTTGCCTAAAATAAAATCCGGCAAATATATCGATATCAATTTATCCCAGCAGATAATGACAATTTTTGAAAATGGAAAATTACTCGGTTCCTATCTGATTTCTTCCGGTAAAAAAGGAATGGAAACGCCCAGAGGCGAACATCAAATTTACAACAAAAGCCGCCGAACTTGGTCGAAAAAATACGGATTGTACATGCCCTACTGGATGGCAATCACGCCTTCCGGCAGTTATGGGATCCATGAGCTTCCCGAATGGCCGGGCGGTTACAAAGAAGGAGCCGGCCATTTAGGCACGCCGGTTTCCCATGGTTGCGTGCGCTTGAGGGTCGGTCCGGCAGAAACCGTCTGGAACTGGACTGATATTGGCACACTGGTTGTAGTATATTAAAATAAGCAGCATAATCTGTTTTTTCGACATGAAAAAGATATTTCTCATATTCTTCATTTTACTGATGTCGGTTGCGGCCGGATTTTTTATTGTGTCTAAAAGCAAAAAATCTGTTTTGCCGGATAATTTCAAGGACGAAATCTTTTCGCAAATCAACAACAACGAGTTAATCGAAAAAGGCAGGGAAAAAATCGAAAACGCGATTCCGGAAAAAAAACAACCTCCGGGGAATTTTCCTGAAAATATTTTGATTAGCGTGCCATGGACTTCGCAGGCTCCGTTTGCTGTCTGGGACGCGCGGCACGAAGACGCCTGCGAGGAAGCCTCGCTCATTATGCTGAAATATTATCTTGACAAAAAACCGCTGACTCCGGAAATCGCGGAAGCGGAAATACAAAAAATGATAGATTATGAAATCAAAAATTTCGGCCGCTTTGAAGACAATGATGCCGCGGAAATGAAAAAAATCGCCGAAGATTTTTATGGTATCAGAAATCTCAAAGTTGTTTATGATTTCCAAAAAGAAGACTTGAAAAAATATCTGGCCCGGGGCGAGCCGATTATCGTACCGGCAGCCGGACGCCTGCTGGGCAATCCCAACTACAAGCAGCCCGGTCCGCTTTATCATGCGCTGGTGCTCAAGGGCTATAAGGGCAATCGCATAATCACCAACGATCCGGGAACCCGGAAGGGCGAAAGCTATGAATACAGCCTGGATATCCTATATGATGCCATTCACAACTTTACCGGAAAGAAAGAAGACATCGAAAATGGCCGCAAAGCCATGCTTGTTTTGGAATAAAAAGCAGTTACAGTTTTGGCTAAGCAGAGGCGGCATAGCAAGGGTTTTCATATAAGTATAATTTATGGTAAAATAACAAGTGCGGGGCTGGGAAGGCGGTGAAAATATGAAATCAAAATCGCATATCCTGATGACCCTTTCCGTAGTCGCGGCAGGCTTGGCCGCGGTGAATGTTATTTTTGAAACCGTTGTTTTGGATTTGGCCGCAACACAATGGATTTTAATCGGCATTATTCTGGGCGTTTGGGGCAATCATATTGAATCGTGCGGCTGTTGTGTCGGAAAAATCGGCGGAGAAAAACAATAATAATGAGCGACAAAAAAAATAAAATAGCGGTTTTTGATATTGACGGGACGATTTTTCGCAAAAATCTGGCCTTTGAGCTCATTGACGAACTGGCCTGGATGAAAGTTTTTGATCGCAGTGTCAGGAACAAGCTGGTTAAGCTTTATACAAACTGGCTGGATCACAAAGGCGTTTATGAGGATTACCGGCGCGCGCTGGTCGATCTTTATGCTGAAAACATCAAAGGGATAGATCGCAGGCAGGTTATGGAGGCCAGCAAGGTTGTCGTGCCTTTCTACAAAGATCGGACGTATGTCTTTGCCAATAATCTGATTAAAAAACTCAAAAGTGAAAATTATTGCCTGATTGCCATTTCCGGATCGCCGCTGGAAATTGTGAATGAATACAACAAATATTTGAAATTCGACGCCGCTTTCGGCAGTGTTTATGAAACGACGAAAGAGGGGATTTATACCGGCAATGCCGTGTTTGAGCCGACCAAGGACAAGGGCCAAGTGGTGCGGCAGTTTATTGCGGAAAACAAGCTAAGCTTCAAGTGGTCTTATGGAGTGGGCGACACGGAATCGGACGCCAAAGTTTTGGAAATTGTGGATATTCCCGTTGCCTTTAATCCAAATTCGAATCTCAAGAAAATTGCCGAAGAAAATGGTTGGCGAATCGTAGTGGAGAAAAAGGATGTAATTTATGAAATCGGGCCGTTTAAAAATCATAAAAAGACATCCGTGTCGCAATTTTAATATCTATATTTTCAGCATATAAAAAAATGCATTTTGGAATATTGTTTATTGCACTGGGACTGTTTCTGCTCTATTTGATTGTAATTGATTTCCTGCTTATTTTTGGCGGAGATATAAACAAATTCGCCGATAAGTGGATTGTCAAAACACTCTGGATCTGGCTGCCCTTTTACGCTCTTTGGCGGTTGACCCGGGAGGTTATATTTAAAATCAAATAGAAAGAGAAAAATAAAACGAGGTTTAGGAAAATTTTCCCAAATCTCGTTTTATTTTTTTGCGGCAGATCTATTTTAATGATTCAATAAATTTTGCGAACACCCGCGGATTTTCAACAGCCATTTGCGCCAGAACCTTGCGGTCAATGACAATTTTTTTGTCAGACATCATTCTGATTATCCGGCTGTATTTTGTATCCAGGTTTCTTGCGGCTATATTGAGCCTGGTAATCCACAAGGAACGCATTGTCCGCTTTTTGGCTCTTCGGTCGCGGTAAGCATATTTGCCGGCTTTAATAACGGCCTGCTTGGCCTCGCGGAAAAGATTCTTGCGGTTCCAGCGGTAGCCTTTGGCGTCTTTTAGCAAATTTTTTCTTCTTTTTACATGGGCAACGCCCCGTTTGACTCTGGTCATAATATAACTCGCGAATTATAAGCTAATGAAAGGCGAATAAGAAAAAATATTCGCACAAAGTAGCCGGTAATTCGCTCTGAATTAGCGAGTTTTAATTATACGGCAAAGCTCTCAATACGTTTTTTTCGTCTGCTTTAAAAAGACGGACTTCGCCTCTTTTTTTTCTTCCTTCCCTGCCTGATTCTTTTGAATTGAAATGATTCTGTCCGGTAATTCGGCGGGTAACCTTCTTTCTTTTGGTGATTTTAAATTTTTTGGCAACAGCCTTTCTGGTTTTTAGTTTCGGCATAGAATTTCAGAACCACTTACTCTCACATGGTTGCGCTTAATTTCATTGATATGAAAATATCAGTAAATCATGTGCAATCAGAAAAATCAAGTGCTAATTAGTGGCCCGGATATACTTAGGGAGCGATTACGACATTGAATCCTCCTGGAAATTTTTTAATATCCTGTTCGACTTTATAATCAACCACGATGCTTTTTAAAAAGTTTGTCAGGTTTGTGCGGGCCAAATCCTGATGGGCTTTTTCCCGGCCCCTGAGCCGGATTTCTATTTTCACCTTATCTCCTTTGATCAAAAATTTTTCCGCCTGCTTTTTTTTGAATTCAAGATCGTGTTCATCGGTGCGGAAGCCGATGCGGATGCCTTTAATTTCGGTTTTTTTCCGCTTGGCCTTATTCATCCGGTCCTGTTTTGATTGCTGATACTGATATTTCCCGTAGTCTAAAATGCGGCAAACCGGCGGATTGGCTAATGGCGCCACTTCCACCAAATCCAGCTCTTGCTCGCGCGCGATTTGCAGCGCTTCGAAGGGCGGCATAACGCCCAGCTGCGTTCCCTGTTCGTCAATCACGCGCACCTGGAAAGCGCGGATTTGTTCGTTAATCCGGTCGCGCGGAGCTTTTTTCGGGAATATTTTTTTGATCGGTCCCCGTCTTATGGTTTTGTGTTATTAAATTAGTGGAGTTGGCGAGAATCGCACTCGCGTCCAAAATTGTTTTTTAAAAATAATCTACAAGCATAGCTCATTTGACTTTATTCGGCTGAAAAGTAGAAAATAAGCAAAATAATTTTCAGTCTATTCCGGATAGCTTCGTCCAGACGCTTCGGAAAAACACTTGGACTATCCCGATATATAACACCAGAATCTGCCTATCGGAATTCGGCAGGCTGATGGCAACGGATTATCGCCTAAAGAGGCAGATTAGGCCATTGCAGGCGCGAAAGCGAATGCTTGCGCAAAAGCGTTTCGAGCTTTAGTTATGAAGTTTGCACTTATAACAGTTGATAAAACTTTTACGGGTTATTATCATTTTCGGCTTGCATATTTTCAAAATACAATTTGTCGAAACTAAACAACCCCCTTTAGCGCTCTTTTTATTTTTCGCCCGGCTTCTTTTTTGGCAATGTCTTCTCTTTTATCGAATTGCTTTTTGCCTTTGCCTACGGCGAATTCCAGTTTCACGAGTCGTTTTTTAGTATACACCCGAACAGGCACTAGTGTCAAGCCTTGGGCGCGGACTTTACCTGTCAAATGGCGGATTTCCGGTTTTTTGAGCAGGAGTTTGCGCGGGCGGGTCGGATCGTAATTTTTTATGTCCCCGGCATGCTTATATGGTGTAACATTGGCGTTAGTCAGATAAAATTCACTGCCTTTTACGGTGACAAAGCTTTCCTTGATGCTTATGTGGCCGTTTTTTATGGACTTGACTTCCTGGCCGGTCAAAACCAAACCGGCTTCATAACGATCCAGAAGCTCATAATCAAAACCGGCGCGCTTATTGACAGCCAGGGTAGCCATAAAACCAGTGTAACACAGAATTTCTTAGTGGCAATAATATTTTTTGACAGAAAAACCATAAAATGCTGGAAATTTAATAATACTCACTGAATGCTGCACTATTTATAAATAAGGAGGGAGTTCTTTATGGAAAATCAAAAGGAGGTTAGTTTTCGTCCTCTGGCGCGGGGAAAGTTTCGGATTTGGAAAAGAGGCAGTCCTGCTGGAGGAAAGCTTGGCCTTACAAGAAATCCAGAAGCTGTTCGTCGGATAGTTTTGGGCCAGCTTTATCCGAAAAAAAGAATAACTTTAATGGACGAAAGAAAAAAAACAAAAATGAGACAAACGTTCGCGTTTATGAATTCCAGGATAAAAAACGCGCCAAATGTCCCGGATGCGGAAGAAAGATTATTGTAGAAAAAAGACAAAGCCGGGGCCAGTGCTACAAATGCAACACTAGTTTTACCATAAGATTGTGGTAAATCGGACGCAGTGCTTATTGATCGGGAAAGCATTCCTGACCTTATTTTTTGCATTGATTTTGGCATTGACTTGTAGTATTATAAGATGAATATCAAGTACCTGATTTCGGGGAAGTTTTTGGCGTTAGCGAATAATCGCGAATGTCAAATAAAGATGAATGCAAATATTTCATGAACATTATGAATAAGATAATAATTCGCGGAGCACGCGAACATAACTTAAAGAACATAGACCTTGAATTGCCGCGGAATAAATTCATAGTTTTCACCGGTATCAGCGGATCGGGCAAAAGCACGCTGGCTTTTGACACGATTTTTGCAGAAGGCCAAAGGCGGTATCTGGAGTCTTTGTCGAGTTATGCGCGGCAGTTTTTGGGCCAGATGGAAAAACCGGACGTTGATTATATTGAAGGTTTGAGTCCGGCCATTTCCATTTCGCAAAAAGCGGCGTCGCAAAATCCGCGTTCAACCGTCGGCACAGTCACAGAAATTCACGATTATTTGCGCCTGCTTTACGCCAAGATCGGCGCGCCGCATTGTCCAAAGTGCAATCGTGAAATTTCCAAATTATCAGTAGACGAGATTGTCAGCAAAATTTTGGATTTAGCGGAACCCCTCTCCGGCAAAAAACCGTCCCAAACTTCTCCTCGGAAAGGGAAAGATGTTAAAATTGAGATTCTCGCTCCAGTGGTGCGCGGCCGCAAAGGAGAATATGCCGCTTTGCTTTTAGATATGCACAAGCGCGGGTTTTCTAAAGCGTATGTTAATGGAAAAAAATACGAACTGGATCCTAAGTTAAAAATCCCGCTGGCTCGCTATAAAATGCACAAAATCGACATTGTTGTTGACAGTGTGGCGATAAATGAAGACAATATTTCCCGGATTTTCGAAAGTGTTGAGCGGTCGCTAAAACTGGCCGATGGATTGGTGAAAATCAAATCGGGAAAACAGGAAATTATTTACAATCAAAAACTGTCTTGTTCTGACCACGACATTGAATTTCCGGAGCTGGAACCGAGGCTATTTTCTTTCAATTCACCGTATGGAGCCTGCCCGGCTTGTGAAGGCTTGGGGAATAAAAAAGAAATCAATGTTGATTTGGTCATGCCGGATTTGACGAAGACTTTGTCCGAAGGCGGCATTGCCCCGTGGAATTTCAAGCGCAACAATTATTACGGCAGCGTGATTTTGTCGGTTGCGAAATATTTCAACATTCCGGACAATGTGCGTTTGAAAGACTTGCCGGAACGCAAGCTGAACCAGCTCTTGTATGGCGCGTCGGATGCCAAGGATGTGGTTTCCCTCGCCTTGACTCGCGGAGGCGATCGCTCGTCGACGCGAGGCGGGGAAGATGATGCCGGGGAAGTGCCGATTACTATCCGTGCCAAAACCGGCAGCAATTGGAAATTTTACATGTCATGGCGGGGCGCAGTTGGTTTTTTACAAGACCGTTATTTCAAAACGGAGTCCGAAGCGGTGCGTGAAGGCATTGAGAAATATATGTCGCAAAATCCCTGCTCGGTCTGTCATGGTTCCCGCTATAAAAAAGAAGCGTTGTTGGTAACGGTAGGCGGATCTGTCTCGACTCGCGGATATGATCACTTGCCGATGCGAGGCGGGCAAAATATTTATGCGGTTTCCATGATGAGCGTGGCTGAAGCACTGCGGTTTTTTGAGAACCTGAAGTTATCTGAAAAAGAAAAAGCCGTTGCCGGGCGGATTTTAAAAGAAATTATTGCGCGATTGGGATTTCTTGAAAATGTGGGACTCGGCTATCTTACTTTAGCGCGTTCTGCCAATACTTTGGCGGGCGGGGAAGCGCAGCGCATCCGGCTGGCTTCGCAGATCGGATCGCAGCTTGTCGGCGTTTTGTATATTTTAGACGAACCTTCTATTGGCCTCCATGCGCGCGACAATGCCAAACTGCTGGATACGCTTTTGCATCTGCGTGATATCGGCAATACGCTGATTGTCATCGAGCACGACGAGGAAACGATGTGCGCAGCTGACTGGCTGGTGGATATCGGGCCGGGCGCGGGCAAACACGGCGGGCAAATCGTGGCCGCCGGTTCTCCGGAAAAAGTTATGCGGGATAAAAATTCATTAACAGCCAGATATTTGAACGGCGAATTAGCTATTGAAATACCGAAATTCAGGCGGCTGGTCAAAAACAAAAAATGGCTGGTAGCCAGAGGCGCGCGGGAAAACAATTTAAAAAATATAACTGCCGAATTTCCGCTGAAAGTTTTGACGGTGGTTACCGGCGTTTCCGGTTCGGGAAAATCATCATTGGTGGAAGATGTTTTATATAAAAGCCTGGCTTCTAAAATCATGCGCACGCTGGACCGGCCTGGAAAACACACCGAAATAGCCGGCGCGCAATATATTGACAAGGTGATTATGATCGATCAGTCGCCGATTGGAAGAACACCACGCTCCAATCCGGCAACTTACACCGGACTTTTTACGCCCATTCGCGAACTTTTTACCGAAACGCGTGATGCCAAAATTCGCGGTTATCAGCCGGGAAGATTTTCTTTTAATGTTTCTGGCGGGCGGTGTGATAATTGTTCCGGAGAAGGTTTTTTAAAAATCGAAATGCAGTTTATGCCGGATGTGTATCTGCCGTGCGATGTTTGCCGCGGAAAAAGATATAATAGTGAAACTTTGCAAGTAAAATACAAAGGCAAAAATATAGCAGATGTTTTGGAGATGACGGTTGCCGAAGCCCGGGAATTTTTCCGGAGTTTTTCTGACATTCATGACAAGCTGGCTGTTTTGGAAGATGTGGGATTGGGATATATCCAGCTGGGGCAGGCAGCTACAACTCTGTCCGGCGGAGAAGCCCAGCGCGTTAAATTGGCGTCAGAACTGGCAAAAAAAGCTACGGGCGACACTTTATATATACTGGATGAACCGACGACGGGCTTGCATTTTGATGATATAAAAAAACTCCTGGACGTTTTGAATCGCCTGGTGGATGCGGGTAACACAGTGGTGGTTATCGAACACAATCTGGATGTTATTAAAACGGCGGATTGGATCATTGATCTCGGACCGGAAGGAGGCGATGCCGGCGGACGCATTGTTGTCACCGGTGCGCCCGAGGAAGTCATCAAATATCACAAAGAAAGCCACACAGCGAGGTTTTTAAAAGAGGTTTTTCAGCCCAAGACTGATCCGCCTGGGGCGGAGAAAAGGTGATTTTTGCCTGCCCGCCTTCGGCGGGGAAATAAAAAGCGCGGAGAAAGGATTTCTCCGCGTATCAAACCGAGGCTGATTTACCAGAAAGACTTGTTGTACCACGATATAAATTTATATTCAATCTGCTTGATATCTGCACCCGAAATTTTATCGAAATTGTCTATTAGATGTTTCAGGATTGATCTTATTCTTTCCATTTCATTTGCCTCTGAATTAGATAGGTTTAGATCCTTAAATGCTTTCCATGCATCAAGGTCATTGGGTTCGCCTGAGGTTTTCTGTATTTTCTCAATTTCCCGTCCTTTTATAAGGAGATCAAGTACAATAATAGCCTCATCAACTCTTTCTTTTGTTTTTTTACTTTTCATATTATCTCTAATTTCCATGAGACTAAAAAGAGCTTCAAGAAAAATCCTTTCGATTTCCTGCTTAAATGAAAATGTAAGCATGGGCATCCTCCATTGTTTATTTATATATGGAAACTGCAAAGCAGTTTGTTTTTAACGAATTCCATGAGTTTGTCAAGCATAAAAAATAAAATATCCAAACTGCCCCAATCTCCCGGCGTGTATATTTTCAAGGATAAATTCGAGAAAATTATCTATATCGGCAAGGCGGCTAATTTGCGAAGCCGGATTGGCTCGTATTTTTCGGGATTATCTACAAATAAGAAACCCGGTGTTTTTCAACCAAAACGACCAAAAGACACCGGATTTCGATACGCTCGCCCCATCAAAGAGATGATTCACGAAGTGGCGGACATCAAAATCCAGAAAACGGAATCGGTTCTTGAAGCTCTGATTCTGGAAGCCAATCTCATCAAAAAATACCAGCCGAAATATAATATGATTGGCAAAGACGACAAATCATTCTCGCATTTTATTATTACCAATGAAGAATTTCCGAGAGTTCTGATTGTTAGAGAGACAGATTTAAGTCCTTCAAGCCTCATCCGTTCCGCCAAGGGGCGGACCACCTTCTCCTTGTCTAAGGAGAAGGGGAATGTTGTGGTAACGACCTACGGCCCTTACGCTTCTAAGCGGCAAATGGAAATTGCGCTCAAAATAATCAGAAAAATTTTTCCGTTTCATTCGCTGGCGGCCAAGACCGAAAAGGGCTGCCTGGATTTTCAGATTGGCAGGTGTCCGGGGCCTTACGCGCAAGCGATTTCCAAAAAGGATTATGCCAAAAATATTCGCGGCATACGGATGATCTTGGAAGGGGAGAAGAAAGGACTGGTTAAAAAAATGGAAGGAGAAATGAAAGAATATGCGAAAAATAATGAATTTGAAAAAGCGGCGGAATCGCGAAACAAGATTTTCGCCCTGAAGCATTTGCAGGACGTAGCCCTTATCGGCCCAGAATTCTCCAAGAGCTTAATTACTGAAAAAAGTCTGGAGAAAAAGTTGCGGGTTGAGGCTTATGACGTATCTCATATATCAGGCCAATACGCAACCGGCAGCATGGCGGTTTTTTGCGGCAGTGAACCGGATAAATCACAATATCGGAAATTTAAAATAAAAACTGTAGCAGGCGCTGATGATACGGGAGCAATGCGCGAAATATTAATAAGAAGATTCAAGAATGACTGGCCCCGGCCGGATTTGATTTTACTGGACGGCGGCCGTGGGCACTTGAGTATTGTGCAAAAATTATTATCGGATTTAGACCTGTCGATACCGGTAGCGGCGGCGGCCAAAGGAGAGAAGCGCAAAAATACCAAAATCCAAAATTTGAAATTCAAACCCAATTCGCAGGTGCGGAATATTTTAAAAGACAGTAATTTAATTAAAAAAATTATGGATGAGGCGCACCGGTTTGCGGTCGGATATCACAGAAAGCTGCGCAAAACCGATTTTCTTGCGGAATAAACAAAAAATATGAAATTTGCTCTCAATAAAAAATTCAAGCCGGCAGGGGATCAGCCGGGCGCGATTGAGAAACTGACAAAAGATCTAAGAGCCGGCAACAGGTTCCAGACTCTTTTGGGCGTGACCGGATCGGGCAAAACTTTCACCATCGCCAATGTTATACAAAAAACGCAAAGGCCAACATTGGTTATCGTACCCAACAAGACCCTGGCGGCGCAACTGACACAGGAATTCCGTGCTTTTTTTCCGAAAAACGCGGTGGAATATTTCGTTTCCTATTACGACTACTATCAGCCGGAAGCTTATTTGTCCTCATCGGACACATATATAGAAAAAGAAGCGCAGATTAACGATGAAATCGACCGTCTGCGCCATTCAGCCACTTATGCCCTGATGAGCCGGCGCGATGTGGTCATTGTAGCTTCCGTTTCCTGCATTTACGGCTTGGGATCGCCGGAATATTATCGGGAAATTTCTTTGGAATTGTCAATAGGGAAAACCAAGGCAGGCTTTTCTGCAAGTCGTGAAGAAATCATCAGCCGGCTCATTGAAATGCACTATACGCGTTCGGATATTTTGGCGCGCGGAAAATTCCGTGTAATCGGCGACACTTTTGAAATAATGTATCCGGGACGCGAAGTGATTTTGCGGATTGAAATGGAAAAAAACCGGATTAAAAAAATTTTTGAATATGATTTTTTAACCGGAGAAGAGCTGGGACGCCTGGAAAAAGCCCTGATTTACCCAGCCAAGCATTTTGTAGTGCCGGAGCCGATTATGGAAGAGGCGCTTCGAAACATAACAAGAGAAATGGATGAAAGAGTGGAATATTTCCGGAACAATAAAAAATTGATGGAAGCGGAAAGGCTGGAGCGGCGCACCAGGCAGGACATAGAAATGATGAGGGAGTTGGGCTATTGCAACGGCATCGAAAATTATTCCCGCTATCTCACCGGCCGCGCGCCGGGAGAAGCGCCGTATACTTTGGTGGATTATTTTCCTTCCGATTATCTTTTAGTTATTGATGAATCGCATGTGACGGTGCCGCAGCTTAACGGTATGTATAACGGAGATTATTCCAGAAAAAAATCTCTTGTGGACAACGGATTCCGTCTTCCGAGCGCTTTTGACAACCGGCCGTTGAAATTCGTAGAATTTGAAAGCAAAATCAATCAATGCGTTTTTACTTCGGCGACGCCGGGGGAATACGAATTAAAAAAATCTGAAATTCGAAATCTTAAATTCGAAACAGTGCCAAAATATCAAACTGCAAAATACAGAAAAAATATTATTGAGCAAATAATCCGCCCGACCGGACTGGTTGATCCGGAATTGGCTGTGAAATCCGCCAGAGGACAGATAAAAGATATTTTGGCGGAAATCAAAAAGGTGATTGCCAAAAAAGAGCGGGTTTTAATTACGACTTTGACCAAGCGGATGGCGGAAGATCTTGCTGATTTTCTCAAGGAAAATAAAATCAAAACCGAATTTCTGCATTCAAATGTCGAAACACTGGACAGAATAAGAATATTGGAAGGTTTGCGCAGGGGCAGATTCGATGTGCTGGTAGGCGTTAATTTGCTGCGCGAAGGACTGGATCTGCCGGAAGTTTCGTTGGTTGCCATTCTGGATGCGGATAAAGAAGGATTCCTGCGGAGTGAAACTTCGCTTATCCAGACGATCGGCCGCGCGGCGCGCAATGTTTCCGGCCGGGTTATTTTGTATGCCGACAATATGACCGGCTCTATGCGAAGAGCGATTGAAGAAACCAACCGGCGCCGCGCTCTGCAGATCGAATACAACAAAAAACATCATATCACGCCCAGGACTATCAGAAAAAAAATCAAGTCTATTGTTGATCACGAACTTAAGCCGGAAACAACCAGGGAATTTGTCAGATTGGAATCATTGGAAGACTTGCAAGGCTACATCAGACAAAAGGAAAAAGAGATGAAGGAAGCGGCGCGCGGCCTGGAATTTGAAAAAGCAGCTGTTATTCGTGATGAAGTTTCGGAGCTCAGAAAACTGCAGTTAAAATGAGCTGTTTGCAGGGATATGATATCTGATGTAAAATAAACTGGTAAATTTTAAAATCATTAAATTCCCATGGAAGAGCAAAAAGAAGCCCCCAAAACCCCGTTTAAGTGTTGTCCGGTGCCGCCGGAAAAACGGAAATATGTTTTGGGCGTGTTAATTCTGGTTTTAATTGCGGCTTATGCCGTTTATGTCAAAAATCCGAAACTGGGCGAACAAGTCGGCAAAATATTTTCCAAAAATCTGACTTCGGATGAAGCCAAAAGCAAAGCGGAAAGCTTTGTCAAAGACAACCTGGTGCCGGCCGGAACGGAATTGGAGGTCAAAAACGTTGTTTCCGAGAGCGGGCTGTATAGAATGACCATCAATGTGGGTACGCAGGAAGTTCCGGTGTATCTGACCAAAGATGGCAGAATATT
The DNA here is from genome assembly GCA_964624015.1 of uncultured Bdellovibrionales bacterium. Lineage (GTDB taxonomy): Bacteria > Patescibacteriota > Minisyncoccia > Moranbacterales > UBA2206 > CAZUWD01. The sequence goes on from CAZUWD010000006.1 coordinate 13,007, forward strand.
TTTTCCTCAAGCAATGGTGATTTCAGAAGTTGAAAAACAGGCAGCCGAACAAAAAGCGGCCGAAGTCGATGCCGCTGCGGAAGCCAAAATCAAAAGCGCCAAGCCGGAAGTCAAACTTTTTGTAATGAGTTATTGCCCGTATGGCCTTCAGATAGAGCGGGGCATAATTCCTGCTCTGGAAACGCTAAAAGGCAAAATTGATTTTCAATTGGAATTTGTGGATTATATCCTGCATGGCCAGAAAGAAATTGACGAAAATCTCCGGCAATATTGCATCCAGAAAGAACAACCGGAAAAATTAAACGCTTACCTTAGATGCTTTTGGAAAAAAAGTTCGGGCGAATCGGCGGCTTGCCTGAAAACAACCGGCGTGAACGCGGACAAAGTAACGGCCTGCGAGAAAGAAGCCCGTGAGCAGTTCACGCTTACGGAAAAAGAATTTAATATCAATAAAGCCGACAATGACACCTTCAAGGTTTCTGGTTCGCCGACATTGGTAGTCAATGGAACGACCATGACTTCCAGCCGCGACAGCGCCGGCATTCTCAAGGCAATTTGTTCCGGATTTGAAAATCAGCCGGCGGAGTGCCAAGCCAAACTTTCTTCAACCGTTCCGGGAGCGGGCTTCGATGACCAGATTGCGGCTTCCGGCAAAACAGACGCGGCCGGATCAGGCGGTTCTTGCCACTGATTCCGGTTAAAAACAGGAGCAGTTTCTGGTTCAAGATTTATGGAATATATTGATAAAATTGTTGAAATTTTGACCGGATTGGGCAATAAATATTTCCCGCTTTATTTTAGCTGGCTTTCGGAAAAACTTTCCGGTACGGAACCTTTTACTACCGTATCTTTTACGGGCTTTTTCGCTGTCTTTTTTCTGGCGCTTTATTTATGGTACCGAATGCGGAACTAAGCATAGAATGCCTTATCGGGGGATAATTGCCAGTTATAATTTTTATTGACAGCCCGGGGTAAATTTGATGAAGAAAGAATTAAAAAAAATAATCGACCAAGCAATAAATAATTTATTTGGCCTTAAAAAAGCCGATTTTACTTTGGACTGGACCAGGGAAGAGAAGTTCGGCGATTATACAACAAACGCAGCTATGGTTTTAGGCAGGACTCTCAAAAAGAATCCGCTGGAGGTGGCCAATCAAATTCTCCCAGAGCTTCTCCCAGAGCTAAGCTCTGGGAGAATTTCCGGGGTCGGAAAAATCGAAATCGTAGCGCCGGGATATATAAATTTTTATTTATCTGCTGAATATTTACAAAATAAAATCGCGGAAATAAATAAAAGGAAAGAAAATTTTGGCGACCTAGAAATCGGCCAAGGCACCAAAGTCAACAATGAATTTATTTCCGCCAATCCAACGGGGCCCCTGCAGGCCGGAAACGGGCGAGGCGGGTTTTATGGAGATTCAGTTTCAAGAGTTTTGAAAAAAGCCGGCTATAACGTTGTTAATGAATATTATATTAATGACACGGGAATTCAAATTGAAAAGTTGGGGCATAGCATTTTAAAAGACAATCAAGCGGTTTATGCCGGCGATTATATAGATGAACTTAATGAAAAGCTGAAAAATATATCCGATGCAAAAAAAGCCGGCGAAAAAGCGGCGCTGATAATTCTAAATGACATTATCAAAAAAACCTCCGAAGAAAAAATGCAAATTGTTTTTGACGCCTGGGTGTCGGAAAAATTTCTATATACTGACGGATTCGTGGACAAGGCCGTAGGCTTGTTAAAAGAAAAAAACTTAATTTATAAACAGGAAGATGCGCTTTGGCTGAAAACAACTGATTTTGGAGATGA
>CAZUWD010000007.1:0-6372 GCA_964624015.1 uncultured Bdellovibrionales bacterium
GCATGATCGACATCGCGAAGATAATCGGAATGACTCCTGCCTGATTAACTCGCAGCGGCAAGTGTGTTGATGTTCCTCCGTACATTTTGTTGCCGCGAATTCGCTTGGCATAGGAAACGGGTATGTTCCTTTGCCCTTCAGTCATCGTGACCACCGCCGAAATCGCCGCTACCACCAAAGCCCCCAAAAACAAATAAGTGAAAAGTCGCGACGAATCCCAGGTAGCCAGCAGCATCGAAATCCCTCCCGGCAGTCCGGCTACGATTCCGGCGAAAATTATAAGAGAAACGCCGTTGCCGATTTTCTTTTCAGTTATTAATTCGCCCAGCCACATTAAAAATATGGTGCCGGCCACGGTTATGATTATAATCGAAGCTATTTCAAAAGCGCCGGGCGCCATCAGGATATTCTGGCTTTTCAGAAGTGAAATCATGCCAAAGGTCTGCATGGCCGCCAAAGGCACAGTCGCCCAGCGCGTCCACTGGTTGAATTTCTGACGGCCGGCTTCGCCTTCTTCCTTATAAATTTGCTCCAGCCGCGGTATAATCATCGTCAAAAGCTGCATAATAATCGATGCGGTAATATACGGGCCGACACCCAGCATCACGATTGAAATGCTCGACAGTCCCCCGCCGGAAAAAAGATTCAAAAGTCCGAATAGCTGGTTATTGGAAAGAAAATTTTTGAGCTGCTCCTGATCCACGCCGGGCACCGGAATATTGGCAATCAGGCGGAACACGACCAAAAGCGCCAGGATAAAAAATATCTTGTTGCGCAGCTCTTTTATTTTGAAAATCTGAAGAATTTTTTCAAACATGCCAATTTTGTCTGCGAGTGGAGCAAGCGGCTACAAAATTAAGCATCCCGCACCAATTCGCTGTTAAAGCTTTATGTTTTGATTAAACTTAGCCGCAGGCGAATTCGAAAATAAAGCTATATTTTAGATAAAAACTTTATTGGAATTGGATGCGGGATTGAATAAAGAATGAAAGGGCAACTTGCGCCGCCCTTCAGTAATCTATTTCGCCTCAATCTTTCCGCCGGCTTTTTCAATGGCTTGTTTGGCTCCCGAGCTTAGCTGTATCTCTCCTGCTACTGTCAGTTTTTTTCCAATCTCGCCGCCGCCCAAAATTTTAACGCCGCCTCTTGCTGATATCTTATCAATTAATTCCAATTTAATCAAAGATTCTTTATTGACGATATCCCCGCTCTTAAATTTCTTTTCGAGTTCGGCAAGCGTCACTGTCGCCGGCTTTGTTTTTTTTGACTTGAATCCCTTTTTCTTTTTCATATGATCAACCAGCGTTGAACGGCCGCCCTCAAACAAAGGATCCAGATGCGCTCCGCTTCTGGATTTCTGCCCCTTGCATCCCCGGCCGCAGTAAGTGCCTTTTTTGCCGCCGCGACCGATAACCTTCCGGCTCTTGCGCTTATTTTTAAGCTTAAGTGTGTTTATCAACATATGTTTTTTCCTTGATTGCCGATCTCCTTGCCGGCGCCGGAATCAATAAATTTACAGAAATTATTCCGTTCTTGCTTTGCGATTTTTCGCATATTTAAAATTATTCAGCGCCGCAATTGTCGCCCGCGCCACATTCAGCTTATTGGATGTTCCCAGCGACTTGGAAACAATGTCTTTGATTCCGGCCAGATCAACAACGGCTCGAATGGCGCCGCCGGCAATAATTCCCCGTCCTTGAAGCGCCGGCTTCAAAATTATTTTAGCGCTGCCTTTTTTAAAAACAACTTCGTGCAAAATCGTATTTTTATTCATATGCACTTCAATCATATTTTTCTTGGCATTGTTAAAGGCCTTTTGAATGGCATCGGAAACATCCGAGCCCTTGGCCACGCCCACGCCCACTTTGCCCTTGCGGTTGCCAATGACCACTGTTGCGCGAAAGCGAAAACGCCGTCCGCCCTTGACTACGCGCGTCACCCTCGCCAAATCCAGAAGTTTTTGGTCATATTCAGGCTTTTCTCTTTTTGATCCGAATTTCTTATTTTCTCTTGCCATATAAATTGGTAATTTGTAGCTGTTTAAAATAATTTCTTAATTTCTCCGCTGTTTGCCGGCTCCGGCTGCTGATGCGGATTGCTGCTAAAATTCGAGTCCCCCTTCTCTTGCTCCTTCCGCCAGCGCTTTCACTTTGCCGTGATATTTATATCCCGCCCGGTCGAATACTGCGCGGGTTATTTTCTTTTTCAGGCATTTCTGCGCTATCAAATTGCCGGTTTTCCTGGCGCCTGCAATATCATTCCTGCCTTTTATTTCGGACAATTGGGCTGATGCCAGCGTTGTTCCGTTGTCGTCATTAATAACCTGCGCGCAAATGCCTTTGAGGCTTCGGAAAACTGAAAGCCGCGGCAACTTGCCTGTTCCGCTTATTCTGGATCTGATTCTTTTCTTGCGCTGCAGCCTTAATTTATTTCGAGATAATTCAGTCATTTTAATTTAACAAAATTATTACCGTGCAAAAATACAATTTAACTAAAAATATGAAACTGTGCGGCAATTATGCCATTTTTATGAATTTATTTGGCAGCGGCTTTTTTGCCGGCCTTCCTTCTTACATATTCACCGGCATAACGGAAGCCCTTGCCTTTATACGGCTCTGCCGGCTTGAGTCTTCTGATGTCTGCCGCAAACTGTCCGACTTTTTGCTTGTCAATTCCGGTTACTTCCAAAATGCCTTCGCTCGTGATTTTCGCTTCAATTCCTTCCGGGATTTCGATTACTACCGGATGAGAAAAGCCAAGCGCCAAATTCATCTTCCGGCTCTGAACTGCCATGCGGAAGCCGACACCTTGAAGCTCGAGCTGTTTTTTGTAGCCGTTCCGGACGCCTTCAACCGAAGAAGCGATCAGTGCCCGCGTTAATCCCCATATCGCCGGAGCTTTTTTTGAAGCGCCTGTTTTTTCCACCCTGATTTCGCTGCCACTGATATTGACCCTTGCTTCCCGGTGAATGTTTAAAACCAGGGAACCTTTCGGGCCTTTTATTTCGAGCCGGTTTTTTTCCAGCTTTGCTTCGATTCCTTCCGGCAATTCAACTGCTTTTTTCCCTATACGACTCATAATTCGTCAATTAAACTTTATTATTTCTTCTATGGATTTATTGTAGTTTCGCCATTACCAGCTGCTTTTCTTCACTCCCGGAATCTGCCCGGTACTCGCCAGTTCGCGAAAACAAATCCGGCAAATTCCAAAAGCTCTCATGTAACCATGCTTTCTTCCGCACCTCCAACACCGGTTGACTTTCCGCGTTGAAAATTTTGGTTTTTTTCTTGCTCTCGCTTCAGTTGATTTTTTTGCCATTTTCGTCTACGAGCGGAACGAGCCCCGCACCAAAGGTGCTAATCAGGCTCACCGGCTTTAAATTTTCTTAATCTCTTGATAAAATCTTCTTGGCGCGGGATGAGTAGCTGCCTTACTTGCTTTTTTTACCAGACATTGCATATATGCTCTCCGCCTAAACCGCTTTTCTTTGCTTCTGCGCCAGTCATTATTCCGCGCGGAGTTGAAATTATGGCAACTCCGAAATTATTGCGGACATTCTTAATTTCTTTGTTTTTCACATAAATTCTTTGTCCTTCGCGGCTTATTTTCTGTATATCCTTAATTGCAGGAATTTTCCGGGCATTGGAAATGCGGTAATATTTTAAATCAATTTTCAGGTTTTTCCCTTTTTGTCCGACTTCTTCAGAAACAGCCTGAATGAAGCTTTCTTTTTCCAAAACGCGGGCGATTGTCAATTTCAAGTTAGACGCTCCGATCAGCACATCTTTTTTTCCTGCCCTTTGGGCGTTTCTTATTTTGGTTAACATTTGTGCAATTGTATCCATAGTTTATATTCTGATTTTTATTGAGTTACCATGCAAAGCATCTTTGCGCCTGCCGGCCTCGAGATCCCGATATCCGTGTTTTTTATTGATATAATTCGCCGAACGGCATCCGGGACGGATAATTCCGCGAGTTATTTGGCAATCGGAAATTTCAGCATTCTGAATAATTTCATTCCTTTTTCCCGATTTTCAGCATTTGTCACCACAGTCACCTGAAGTCCGATAATTTGTTTTACGTTTTCAGGCTGTATTTCCGGAAAAACCATATGTTCTTTTATGCCTAAATTCAAGCTGCCGCCACCGTCAATTGCTGATTCTTTTATGCCCTGAAAATCGCGAATCCGCGGAATGGTTGCGCCAACCAGCCGATCCAGAAAATCCCACATCCTTCGGCCGCGCAAGGTCACTTTGAGCCCAACCTCCAGCCCCTCGCGCACTTTGAATCCGGCGATTGATTTCCGCGCCTTGGTTATCATCGCTTTTTGTCCGGTTATTTCTTTCAGCGCGCTTTCAACATCCTTGACCGTATTCATGTCTTTCAGAAATTTTCCGATGCCCGTGTTTATTACCACTTTCGTAATTCGCGGAACTTCCAGATTATTTTTCAATCCAAAAAACTTTTTCATTTCCGGGATAACTGTTTTATTGTATGACTCCTTGAGTCTGGACATATTATTAATCTTACCTTCTTACGCTTTTCTGCAAATCTTTTATGAATTTATAACTGCATTAAATTCGCAGAATTATATATCGCTTCCGCATTTTCTGCACGCCCGCATTTTATTATCGCCGCTTTTTTTGTGGCTGACTCTTGTTGCCTTGCCGCATTTTGGGCAAACAACCAATGCATTGGAACTGTTAATTCTGGCGGGAATTTCAATGCGCTGCCCCTTTTCCCCTTCCTTCCGCGGCCGGACATGTTTTTTTATTAAATTCAGGCCTTCAACCAAAATTTTTCCTTCCGCTGCAAACACCTTGAGAACTTTTCCCGATTTTCCCCTGTCCTTGCCTGCAATTATTTTAATTTGATCGTTTTTTCTTATTTTCATCATATTTTCCACTTACCCGGATTATGCCTCCCGGCAATTTTAAATCATAATACTTCGGGCGACAGTGAAATTATTTTACTGAATCCCTTGTCGCGGATTTCTCTGGCAATAGGCCCGAAAATGCGCGTGCCTTTTGGCTCATTTCCTTCCAGAATTACCGCCGCATTTTCATCAAACCGGATGGAAGAACCGTCCCGGCGGCGCAATTCTTTTTTTTGCCTGACGATCACTGCTTTAACCTTATCGCCTTTTTTTACCATTCCCCGCGGATCTGCAATTTTTACGGAAGCCGCAATAATATCCCCGACATAGGCGTAACGCCTCCGCGTTCCGCCCAAAACTTTGAAGCATTCAATAATTCTGGCTCCGGTGTTGTCAGCTACTTTTAATTGTGTTTCTGCTTGTATCATAATGATATAATTCTCTAATCAATCGCTAATATCACTAATATTTCTTAACTTCACTTTTTTATTCGCGATTATTCGAGTATGATTTGGAATTGATTCGCAATTTATGTCAGCACTCTGTAGCTCTTTCCCTTGCTAATCGGCCGGCAGGATACGATTTCAACAACATCTCCTGTTTTATATTTTCCTTCTTCGTCATGAGCCTTGTATTTTTTGGTTGCGCGGTACTTTTTTCCGTATTTTGGATGCGTCTTAAAAGCACTGACCGCCACCACGATCGTTTTATCCATTTTGTCGCTGATCACGACGCCCTTTTTCTTGTTTATCATCTTTGCTTTTTCCATAACTTTATTGATTTCCCTTGCCTTCCCGGATTAATGTTAATATTTTTGCAATATCTTTACGCGTGCTTCTGAATTCGCGGTTATTTTTTACCTGCTTGGACGCTATATCAAAACGCAACTTGCGCGCACTTTCCCGCTTTTCAGCTAAAAGCCGCTTCAGTTTTTCCATGTTTTTTTCGCGTAATTCTTTTATCCTCGTCATATCAAATTAGTCTTTGTTAATAAATTTTGTTTTTACGCATAATTTATAGGATGCCAGTTTCATTGCTTTTTGCGCCATTTCTTTTTTAACGCCGTCCATTTCAAACAAAACTCTTCCGGGTCGAATAACCGCCACAAAATGGTCTACCGCTCCCTTGCCCTTTCCCATGGGCGTTTCGTCTCCTTTTTTGGTCATCGGCTTGTCAGGAAATATCCTGATCCAAATCTTGCCTCCGCGTTGAACATATCTGGTCATAGCCCTTCGGGCTGCTTCAATTTGACGGGCGGATACCAAACCGCTTTCAACAGCTTTGAGTCCGAAACTGCCGAAGCTTATTTCACTTCCCCGACTGGCTGAACCGCGAATTCTGCCTCCGCGGTGATGCTTCCTGTGTTTTACTTTTTTTGGCATTAACATAAATTTGCAAATTGTCCATAATGTTTAATCCAATATTCGCGAATATTATTTTTAAATTCGCAAGTATTAGTGCCCGAATACTTCCCCTTTATACAGCCAGACCTTCAC
>CAZUWD010000007.1:6414-13062 GCA_964624015.1 uncultured Bdellovibrionales bacterium
GCAAAATCAATATTGGCGCGCAAAGTATGCAGCGGCAGAGTTCCTTTGGCCAGCCATTCTCTTCTTGACATTTCTGCCCCGTTCAGCCTCCCGCACAATTCGATTTTGACTCCTTTGATAGCGTTGTTTTTGGCCACCTGATCCAGCATGGACTTCATCGCCCGGCGAAACGGCATTCTTTTTTCCAGCTGTTCAGCAATATTTTGTGCGATTAAAAAGGCATTTTCCTCAAAATTTTTCATCTCCTGCACTTCTACTTTGAGGCCTGTTTTAAGGCCGCGAAAAAAATTGGCCCGGATATATTTTTGCATGTCTTCTATTCCACTGCCTCCGCGTCCGATTAAAACTCCCGGCCTGGCCGTCTTGATAATAATCTTCACCATGGCCGCCGATCTTTCGATTTCCACTTCGGCAATGGCGGCATTCTTCCACTTTTTCATGACCGCATCCCGGATTCCGATATCCTTTCGAAGATTGCTTTTGTATTCTTTTGAGCTGAACCACTTGGACTTCCATGTATTGGTTATGCCTATGCGAAGTCCGATTGGATTTACTTTATGTCCCATACTAATTCAATCCTGCATGTTAAATTAAGTTAATATCCAGGCAAATATACAAATCAAATACAAATTTACAAATGTAAGGCTGAATAGATGCTGTAAAATGGATATCTTTGCGGATTAAACAAAATTATCGGCAATACATTTGTACATTTGTAAAAGATTTGTAATTTTGCAGGAACTACATTGCTTTTCTTCTGAATATCCTGCTGGCAATTCCACTTCTTTTTTCACCGCCGGCCAGCGAACCCTTTTTTTCTCTGCTTTCCGCATCTTTGGCTGCAATTGCCGATTTTTTTGATGTTTCTTTTTCCTCCTGTTCCTTTTTCTCCGCTTCCTTTTGAATTTTCCTTTTTTCCTCCAGCCTCTCCCGCTTCTCTTGTTCCAGCTGTTTCAGACTTTTGCGGTTTTTTCCCTCTTCCACTTCTTCCAGAATTATCTCGATTCGCGAAGTTCTTTTCAGAATTATTCCGGCGCGTCCGTAAGCCTTCGGCATCCACCGCTTAAGAGTCGGTCCGGCATTAACTATAACATCATATACATACAGATTGTTTTTGTCCAAGCCGAAATTATTTTCACCATTACTGACGGCGCTCTGCAATAACTTTTTAATGCTCGGATTGGATCTTTCGATATGCGTTTCCAGCTGGTTCAGCGCTTCCGCCACATTCAGTCCCTTGATTAAATCAGAGGTCAATCTGACCTTTCGCGGCGCTATTCTTAAATTTTTCAACTTAGCACTTACTTTCATTGGTTCTTTCTTTAAATCGATAGATACTGCTTTTGTTTATTATTTTTTGCTTTCCGCGCCGGCCTTGGCTGCCTTGGCCGCATCCAATTCTTTCTGCTTGTTGGCCATTTCGATTTCTTTTTGCATCTTGCCCCCGTGGCGCGTGAATTTGCGCGTCAGTGAAAATTCGCCCAGGCGGTGCCCGACCATTTCTTCAGAAACCAAAACTGAAATAAATTCTTTGCCGTTATGCACGCCGAAAGTGTGTCCGATCATTTCCGGAGAAATAACCGAGGCTCTGGCCCAAGTTTTAATAACCGTGCGATCTCCAGGTTTCTTGTTGATTATTTTTTTAATCAGCCTTTGGTCCACATAAGGGCCCTTTTTCAAACTTCGTGTCATTTATCCTGTTAAATAAGATTTGAATCTATTTTTTAGAAACAACTTATTTCTGTTACTCTAATAATTTATTAATGGATTTTCCCGTGCCCGGTCAAATCTTGTTCGCTGCGACGAATTATTTACCGGATGAATTATTTCCTCTTTTCCCTTCTCTTAACAATAAATTTATTGCTGTATTTGTATTTCTTCCTGGTTTTTTTGCCAAGCGCCGGCTTGCCCCACGGAGTTTTTGGATGTTTGAGTCCCACTCCCTGGCGTCCTTCCCCTCCGCCGTGCGGATGATCAACCGGATTCATGGCCGTCCCCCGGACAGCCGGCCGCCTCCCCAAATGGCGGCTTTTCCCGGCCTTCCCGATATTTATCGCGCCGTGCTCAAAATTACTGACTTGGCCGATCGTAGCATAACAGGTATTATCAATCAATCTTATCTCTCCGGATGACATTTTTATCTGCGCATTGTTTTCGTCAACCGCCGTAAGCGCCGCGCCAGCTCCAGCGCTTCTCACTGCCTGGCCGCCCTTACCTGGAAACAGTTCCACATTGGAAATTATCGTGCCTACCGGAATATTTTTAACTTGCGTCCTGTTGCCGTTTCTGATTGGCGCTTTTTCACTGCAAATAATTTCCTTGCCAACTCTCATTCCTTCTGATGCCAAAATATATCTCTTCTCACCGTCTTTATAAAAAACCAAAGCCAGAAAAGCGCTTCTAAACGGATCCTTTTCAATAGCGGCAATTTTTCCAGGAACTCCTAATTTATCCTGCTTAAAATCAACAATTCGATATCTTTTTTTATGGCCGCCCCCCTGATGCCGCACTGAAATCTTTCCCCATGATCTGCCCGCCTTGCTTTTTTGGAAAGCCAAAAGCGCTTTTTCCGGATTTTTATCCGTAATTAATTCGGATTTAACTATTGACATCTTCCGCCGTCCGGCCGTATTTCTTTTGTATACTTTAATAGCCATGCATTTATATTAAACGATATTTTTCAAAATAGAGGATTACTGCTGGAATAATTCAATCTTGTCTCCTTTTTTCAATGTCACAACCGCTTTCTTAAATCCTGTTTTCCATCCCGGGGTTCTGCCGTAATTTCTGAATTTTTTCGGGATTCTTATCATATTGACGGCGGTTACTTTCACTTTATACAAATCCTCGACTTCCTTTTTAACCTGGTTTTTCGTAGCCTGCGGATTTACCCGAAAAATATACTTATCAATTTCCATGGCCAAAGTAGCCGCTTCAGTAATCCAGGGCTCCAGTAAAGAACTTTTGCCTGTGTTTATTCCGGTTTCAGACATATTTATTTCTTACTTGGTTTTCCAGCAGATATATATTTTCTTTCTAAATATCCGGCTGAATCCCGGCTTAAAATTAAATTTTTGTTATTCAGCATCAGCAGAACATTCAATTGGTTGACTGGAACATTGCTGACCTGCGAAATGTTCCGGCTGGACCGCATCCACTCCCTTTCTTTTTCAGAAAAAACCATCAGAATATTGCCTTTCAGTTTCAGATTTTTCAAAGTTGTTGCCATTTGCCTGGTTTTGTTTTCCAGCAATTTAATGCTGTCGATAATTTTCAATTCTCCGTCTCTCAGCTTGCCGCTTAAAACTGTGGCGGTGGCCAGCGCTCTCATTTTCTTGTTTATTTTCTTTTTAAAATTTCGTTCTTTTCGCGGCCCAAAAATAATTCCCCCGCCCCGCCAGACAGGAGTCCGCACTGATCCGACACGTGCCCGTCCGGTGCCTTTCTGGCGCCAGGGCTTGACGCCTGAGCCGGCTCTTTCACCCCTGGTTTTTGTGTGCGCCAGAGGCCGCCTTTGATTGGAAGCCATGGACACATACACCTGATGCACCAGGTTATCATTTTTTGGCAGGCCAAAAACACTTTCAGCAAGTTCGATATCTCCGACCTTTTTGCCTTCCAAATTTTGAATTGCGACTTTCATTTGTATCTTGAACTTATTTTGAACTTATTTCCACTATTCCTCCGTTCACTCCCGGCACCGCGCCTTTGACTCCAATTATATTTTTTTCTTTGTCGATATAAACAACTTTCAAATTCTTGCTGGTTGACCGCATTCCGCCCATTCTGCCCGCCATGCGCTTGCCCTTGATGACATGCTGCGGCTGCTGCGCTCCAATTGATCCCGGCGCCCTTAAGTCATGCTTATGGCCGTGCGATTTAGGCGAGCCTTTGAATCCGTGCCGCTTAACACCACCCTGAAAACCCTTGGCTTTGCCGGTTCCGCTGACCCTGACTATGTCTCCTTCTGAAAAAATATCAGCTCCGATTTTATCTCCGGTTTTTAGTTCGGTTTTTTCTATCCTAAATTCTCTTCTTATTTTCTTCTTTTTGGTTTTTCCCGCTTCAAGTTGCACCGCGTTATATCCGTCTTTTTCCAAAGTCCTCAAAAGAGAAACGACTGAACCGCATTCAATAAGCGTGATGTTATGCGCTGTTTTATCATCGCTATAAAGAGTCGTCATACCCAATTTTTTTCCGAGAATAATCTTTTCCATTTTTTTGAACATAAAAAATCGGACATTCACAAGCCAGCGTTCGCGGGCTTATGAATACCCGATTCTGGCTAGTTGAGTATCTTCCGATTAGCATCGGAAGACTTTAACTAGGCTACTCTCTACAGATTACGAATTTATACTAATATACCGATGTGAAAACCCTTGTTGGCTCAGAAAAAACTGGATTCATCGAAAATTCGCATATTCGTACAGATTCGCTTGCCTGCCGGCAGGCAGGTAATTCGTAGAGAATATCACATTTTTATTTCCACATCCACTCCGGCCGGCAAATCAAGACTGGTCAGGCTGTCAATCGTTTTTGGAGTCGGCTCCCAAATATCAATAAGCCTTTTATGCATGCGCATTTCATACTGGTCACGCGCATCTTTATGCACGAAAGTAGATTTATTAACCGTAAATTTCCTGATTTCTGTCGGCAGCGGCACAGGTCCGGTCACGCTGGCACCCGTACGTTCCGCAGTTTCTACAATCTGCCTGGATGATTGATCAATGATCTTGTGGTCATATGCCTTAATCTTGATCCTAATTCTTGATTTTGCTTCTTCTTCCTTTTTAGTCATTCTTTTTTGCCGATTCGAATATATTGCTGTGTTCGAATTTGCGAATATTTTTAAAAACTGCAAACGAGTAAAAAAATTTACTCTGCGCAACCGCCTGCATTAGACAAGCGACTGCAAGAATAAACTTATTTCGTGATTTTTGTCACCACTCCAGCGCCTACTGTGCGGCCGCCTTCGCGGATCGCAAAGCGCATTCCGTCCTCCATGGCAACAGGAGCCATCAGCTTAACCGCCAAATTCACAGTATCGCCCGGCATAACCATTTCGGTGCCGGCCGGTAAAGTAACTTCTCCAGTTACATCGGTGGTGCGGACATAAAACTGCGGCTTGTATCCTTTGAAAAACGGGGTGTGTCTTCCTCCTTCTTCTTTAGTTAAAATATAAACTTCGCTTTCAAACTCGGTATGCGGAGTGATTGAACCCGGTTTGGCCAGAACCTGCCCTCTTTCCACGTCTTCTTTTTTGGTTCCGCGCAAAAGCACTCCCGCATTATCCCCCGCCATGCCCTTGTCCAATGATTTATTGAACATTTCGACGCCGGTTACCGTGGTTTTTACTGTCGGCTTCAAGCCAACAATTTCAACTTCTTCGTTAATATTAATTATGCCTCTTTCGATTCTTCCGGTCACCACTGTTCCGCGGCCCTCAATGGAAAAGATGTCTTCAATTGGCATCAAAAACGGCTTATCAGTTTCACGGACTGGTTCAGGAATTTTTTCATCCAAAGCCTTAATCAGATCAAGAACCGGCTTAGCGCTTTCATCTTCGGCAGACTTTGATTCAAGAGCCTTCAAAGCTGACCCCCTGATAATGGCCGCGTTGGTGCCATCAAACTCATATTTATTCAGGAGCTCCCTGACTTCCGCTTCCACCAAGTCAACCAGTTCCGGATCATCAACCATATCCACCTTATTTAAAAAGACGACGATTTCCGGCACGCCCACTTGCTTAGCCAGCAAAATGTGCTCGCGAGTCTGCGGCATCGGACCGTCGGTCGCCGCCACTACCAAAATCGCACCGTCCATTTGAGCGGCTCCGGTAATCATATTTTTGATATAATCCGCGTGTCCCGGGCAGTCGACATGCGCATAATGCCTGGCATCCGATTCATATTCGCAATGAGCAGTCGCGATGGTAATTCCGCGCTCCTTCTCTTCGGGCGCCTTATCAATTTCATCGATGCCTTTTTCTTTGGCTTTGCCCTGAAAAGACAGGACGCGCAAAATAGCCGCCGTCAAGGTTGTTTTGCCATGATCAACATGTCCGATAGTTCCGACATTGACATGCGGTTTGGTTCTTTGGAATTGTTCTGCTGCCATATTTTTTTGCCCTTGTTAAGCCCTGCGGGATTTATTTTCCTGTGGATTTTAACCAGGGGTCTTTATTTTCGCACTTTTTAGCGCCGGAATATAAACACCGGATTCGCTATATAGGCGAATTTTATAGTTATTTAATTACACAAATGGTATCTTAATACAATTTTCTTTTTTTGGCAAGCCGTTGACGATGTGGATAAGTGTATTATTCCATCGGCTTTTCATAGCTGATCCCTTCCGATTCATTTTCAAGTTCTTCAAAATTAATGGCTGCCTCATCCTGTTCCCGGGCCACTTTCCAGATTGCAATGTCATTGTTGATCTTATCAACCAATTCCTGCTTTGTCAAGCCTTCCAGTCCGGCTTGTTTCATTTTCCGAAATTCCCGCATAGTAAGGATGACATACAGCTCCCCGTCCTCATTTAAGATAGCTTTTCCGCCCAGAAGCTCCAGCGCTTCTTTGAGTTTTCTGTCAAGCATAAATTATTTAAAAATTTTTGGTTATTTCGGCCGCTTTTCTGAATCCTGGCTCA
>CAZUWD010000008.1:0-8364 GCA_964624015.1 uncultured Bdellovibrionales bacterium
ACGTCATCATATTCCAGAACATGCTTTCGGATGTCAAAATTAAATCCTTCAATTTTTGACTGCGCATTTTCGATTGTTTTGGAAATTATTTTATTCTGGATCGGCTGGTCTTCCGGCAGGCCCAGCTTGTCCATCATATTTTTGAGCTTGTCGCCGCCAAAACGGCGCATCAATTCGTCCTCAAGTGAAACAAGAAATTGCGAAGCTCCCGGATCGCCTTGTCGCCCGGAACGCCCGCGCAACTGATTGTCAATGCGCCGGGCTTCATGGCGCTCGGAGCCGATAATCACCAAACCTCCCAATTCACGCACTTCCGGGCCCAGTTTGATGTCCGTGCCGCGCCCGGCCATGTTAGTGGCGATAGTGACTGAATTTTTTTGCCCCGCCTTGGCCACAATTTGCGCTTCTTTCTCATGATTTTTCGCATTCAAAATTTCGTGAGGAATTCCGCGCCTACCAAGAAGCGCGCTTAAATATTCTGATTTTTCAATGGCAATTGTTCCCACCAGAACCGGCTGACCGGTTGTGTTTATTTCGCGGATTTTTTCCACAATCGCGTCAAATTTACCTTTTTCAGTTTTATAGATCATATCGGGCAAATCTTTGCGTATCATCGGTTTGTTGGTCGGAATCTCCGTCACATCGATTTTATAAACCTTGAAAAATTCTTCCGCCGAAGTCAGAGCCGTGCCGGTCATGCCCGAAAGCTTCCGGTATATCCGGAAATAATTTTGAAAGGTAATGGTCGCCAGTGTCCGTGATTCGCGCTGAACCTTGACATTTTCCTTGGCCTCAATGGCTTGGTGCAATCCTTCGGAATACCGACGACCCGGCATAAGACGGCCGGTAAAATCGTCCACAATAACAACCTCGCCGTCCTTTACAACGTAATCGCGATCGCGTTGAAAAATAACATGCGCTTTGAGCGCTTGTTCCAAATGATGGACATAGCCGATTTTTCCGTGTTCGTAGATATTACCCATGCCCAGCATAGATTCAACTTTTTCAATGCCTTTTTCCGTAAGCGTTACCGCTTTCATTTTTTCATCCACATCAAAATCAGCTACGCGTTGGAGACGCGGCACAACCTGAGCGAATTGCTGGTACATCCTGGTGGATTCCGTGTCTGGCGCGGATATGATCAAGGGGGTGCGGGCCTCGTCAATCAAAATGGAGTCCACTTCATCTACGATGGCGAAATTGAAGGGCCGCTGAACCATTTGCTCCCGTGATTGGACCATATTGTCGCGCAGATAATCGAAGCCGAATTCGTTGTTGGTGCCATATGTGATGTCGGCCGCATAAGCTTCCCGGCGCGTTATCGGTTTCAAATTTTCCATCTCAACCGTTATCTCGGAAGTGTCTATAATCTTCGGTTCATATATATATGACGCATCATGAATAATGCAAGCCGTCGAAATTTCCAGGAAATGAAAAATGGAGCCCATCCAGTTGCAATCCCTTTTAGCCAGATAGTCGTTGACGGTCACCACATGAACGCCTTTGCCTTCCAAAGCATTCAGGTATATTGCCAGCGTGGATGTCAGTGTTTTTCCTTCGCCGGTTTTCATTTCCGCGATTTTGCCCTGATGCAGAACAATGCCGCCGAGCAATTGAACATCATAATGCCGCTCGCCGATGACCCTGTCGGCAGCCTCCCTGATTACTGCAAAAGCCTCCGGCAAAAGCGAATCCGGGTGTGCTCCGCCTCCCATCCGTTTCTTAAATTCAACCGTTTTGCTTTTCAGCTCTTCATCGGACAACTGCCGCATTTCGTCGCCGTAACTGTTGATTTTTTCCACCAGTGGCCGGAATTTTTTGATTTCCCGCTCATTGGAACCGAAAATTTTACTAAAAAAAGCCATAGTTTGATTATAATACTTTGTAATTCTACCAAACAAAAACCCGCCAGTCAAAATGCGGGCTGTGCTCAAAGAGCGCCTCCTTTGCGTAAGATTGCTTTTTTAATTTTGGTTTCGCGGTTGAATCCACCCGGCGCGCCGTTGCTGCGAATCACGCGGTGGCAGGGAATCTGCAGGTCGCAATTTTTGTTGAGGATATTGCCCACAGCCCGATAAGCTCTTGGACGCCCCGTCTGCCGCGCGATTTCCTGATAGGTCGAAACATCGCCGCGCGGAATTTTTTTGACTGCGGCTAAAACTTTGTGTTTAAAATCTCGCATTTTCATCAATTACCATTTTTTTCTTGATTGACCGGCTGCCGCGGCGGCGCAATGTTACCAGCTTTTCCGTGTCTTTCTGGATTTGCATTTTCAGCTTATCCATAGCCATATCCGTTGAGCCCTCGACACTTTCGGATGTTTGCTCCACTCGATAAAGTTGGTATGGCGTTTGAACCATTATTTCCGCCCGAAACTTTCCTTTTTTGTTCAGGCTGATTTCCACTTCGATGTGATTTATTCTTTTCAGGAGTTTTCCCAGTCCTTCCAACCGCTTGCGGATATATTTTTCGGTGCGTCCGTCGATCCGGATGTCTTTAAAAAATAAGCGGAAGCTGTTTTCGATTGTCATAATTATATAATTCGCGAATCGACACTAATCAGTCTCGAGTATTCACAAATTTTTAAATTAGAGATAATTAACGAAAAAATTAGCGGCTGATTAGAGATTTATATCATCAAAATCCCACATATCGTACCTCTTCTTTGAGTTCAATCCCGAATTCATCCCGCACTTGCTGTTTTATAAAGCTTGCCAGCATCACAACTTCCTGCGCGGTTGCATTGCCGGTATTAATGATAAAATTAGCGTGTTTTTCAGAAATCATCGCCCCGCCCATTTTTTTGCCTTTTAGTCCCGCTTCCTCAATGATAAAGCCAGCGGGAATTGTGTTTTTTTCGTGCAATTTCAACTCGGAAAATCGCGGTAAATTCCTTATTTTTTTCAAATTATGCTCCGTTGTCTTGGCGTGCTTGAAAAAACTGCCCGGAGACATGCTTTCAGGAAAAGCTGTTTTTCTCCATACAATGTATTTTCTGAATTTTTGCCGAAGGATATTTTTCTCCCCTGTCTGCAATTTTAATACAGCCGAAAGGATGATTAAATTCGAATTTCGCCGAAAAATACTGTCGCGATATCCGAATTCGCACTCGCTGTTTTTCATCACCTCGATTTTTTGGCTGTCTAAATCAAAAATTTTTACCTCTTCAACGGCATCCCGCATCGAAAATCCGAATGTTCCGGCATTCCCCCTGATTGCCCCGCCCAGATTGCCGGGCAAGCCGGCCGCCCATTCCAGTCCCGACAAATTATTCTCAATTGAATTCCGGACCAATTTTGCCGTAGAAACTCCGGATTCGGCGGCGATAATATTGTCATTGAAGGAAAAATTATCCAATTTCATTTTTATAACCAATCCTCTGAAGCCCGCATCACTGACCAGGATATTGCTTCCGCCGCCTAATATGAAAAACGGCAAATTATTGTCTTTGGCGTAATTTAGCGCCTCGATGGCTTCCGTTTCGGAATTGGCTTCAGTAAAAAATTGCGCCGGACCTCCGATGCGGAAAGTTGTGAATTTTGACAATGAAATATTTTCCTGGATATTAATCATGGATTTTGGTTTTCGGTCTGGCCGCTATCAATCTAAATAATTACATTACTTCAGCATACTAGTATACTGAAGTAATTATTTATTTTTCATTAAATTGCTTAATAAGTAATGCAGTGGATATTTTTTCCGAATCCAATTTTTGGAAAAATAGGGATATCCGTATTTTTCAAATTCGCTTCTTTTTGGATATTTTTTGTTATATTTTCCGATCGTTTCCCGATAGCCGCCAAAACCGTTATGCAACCATTTTTCCACCTGGCTTATGGTCGCCAGGCCGATTTTCAGTTTTCTTTTTATATCGTCGTAAGTATATCCCTCCAGCAACATTTTGGCCACCTGGATTCGGCGGGAAATCATGACGATCTCGCTTAATGTCAGAAAGTCTTTAAAGAATTTTTTTACTTCGTCGCGGGTTTTCAAAAGTGCAACCACTGAATAAAAATCTCCAAGATATCTTTTCTTTTGTTCATCGGATAATTCATGATACTTGACTTTTCCCGTCATAATATTACTCTATTCTTTTTATTTTCTTACTTCAGTATACTAGTATACTGAAGTACGTGCAATGCAATGTGATGGAATGCGTTTATGTTTATATTTTACGGCATTATATTTATGGCTATGGTTACGGTTGGGGGCATATTTACAGGCTTTTTAAATATGGCCGCAGACGTAAAAAATTATTTTTTCAAGTCTTCCGCGACTTCGAAAACATTGCCGGCGCCGATACAAAGAACGATATCGCTTGCGCCTATTCTATCTTTTAATAAATAAACTACTTTCCCTATCGTCGGGACATATTCCGCCTTGCCGCGGCCGTATTTATTTATCAGATTCACGAGGTCCCGGGAGGTAACTTTACCAGAATTTTCACGCGCCGAACCGTAAATATCCAGTACGATTGCCTGATCGGCGTCTTCAAAAGATTGTGCAAATTCTTGAAGCATGGCTTCGGTGCGTGAATAGGAGTGCGGATGAAAAACAGCAATAATATTTTTTTCCGGATAAATTTCCCGCGCGCCTTTTAAAGTCGCCTTAATTTCATCGGGATGATGTCCGTAATCATCAATTAAAATTGCCCCGTTTCTTTCGCCGATAATTTCAAATCGCCGCGATGTGCCTTGAAAACCGGCCAGCGCCGAACGCACTTTATCCATATCCAGATTTAATTCATGGCAAACCGCAATAGCCGCCGTCGCATTAAGAACATTGTGTTTTCCGACAAGTCGCGTCCGAAAATTGCCTAGATTTTTCCCGGAGTAAAATACGTCAAAAGACTGAATTTTATCGGAAATAAGCAGCTGATAATTTGAAATTACGGCAGTATTGTTTTCGGAAAATCCATAAGTAGCAAATTTGCATTGCGAGCTGCGCACCACTTCGCGCGTTGCCGTGCTGTCCCCCCACGCAACCAGCAGGCCGGTTTTGGGAATTTTCGAAACAAAATCCGCAAAAGCTTTTTTGTATTCTTCAAAAGTCGGAAAAGAATCCGGATGATCCCAGTCAACACTGGTCAGAATAACCGCCTTAGGTTCGTATAGCTTCAGTTTATTTTGAAATTCGTCGGCTTCAATCACAAAAAATTCCCCGCGGCCAACCAGCGCGTTGCCGCCCCACTCCCTAACCCGGCTGCCGATAACCGCCGAGGGATCTTTTCCGGTTTTTCGAAAAATATCCGCCAATAAGGCCGAGGTTGTGGTTTTACCATGTGTTCCACAGACCGCAAAACCGTATTTTTTATTGAACAATTCGGCCAATATTTGCGGATAACTCAGCATCAGAAGGCCGCGCTTTTCAGCTTCCGCCATTTCCGGATTATTCTCCTTGCTATAGGCCGTGGAATAAACAATCAAATCGGCATCAAGCGGAATATTTTCTGCTGTAAAATTTTCCGCGTACGGTATTTTCAGTTTTTGTAAAATTGCATCGGTAAAAAATTTTTCATGCGTATCCGAACCGGTTACTTCGACGTTTTGCAATTTTAAAATTTCCGCAATTGCAACCACCCCGGAACCCTTGATGCCGATGATGTGCGCTTTTTTAATTTTAGACAGATCCAGCATGCGAATTGTTGCGAATGTTGAAATTTAGTTCAATCGTCTCGGGCTTAAAAAATCCGGATGTCAGCGGCCAATCATACCCAGTATGCCCCCGGCTATTTTTTCGGCTGCGTCCGCGTGATAAAAATATTTTATGTTTTCGCCCAGTTTTTGCCGTAATTCCGGCGAGCTCATAATTTCCTCGATGCGGCTCAGGAGCATATTTTCGCGCAAATTGCTTTCCTCCAAAACTATGCAACCTCCGTGTTTGGCGATGGAATAAGCATTCATTTTCTGATGATCATTAGCTGAATTTTCCAGCGGTATGAGAATGGACGGCTTGCCGTTTGCGGCGATTTCCGAAATTGAATTGGCGCCGGCCCGGCTGATAACAAGATCAGCGGCCGCCAGTATATCCTTAAGTTCCTCCCGGACAAACGCGATTGCGTGGTAACCGCCGTGTCCGGCTTTTATGCCCAATTCGCCGGCCATATGTTCCGTGTTTTTTAAATTATTTTCGCCGGTTTGGTGAATTATTTGGTATTGCCGCAGAAGTTCCGGCAAAATTCTCACGATTTGTTCGTTTATAATTTGTGCTCCTTGCGAGCCGCCATAAATAAAAATGGTCTTTCTTTCCTCAATTAATGAAAATATGCGGCGCGCTTGCGCGGCGTCTCCATGATTTATATCTTCGCGCAGAGGGTTTCCGGTCAAAACCACCTGTGAAGCAGGAAAGTCTTTTTGCGCGTCTTCATATGAAACTGCCACCCGATCGGCAAATTTCCCCAAAAGGTCATTGGTGGTTCCGGGCACACTATCGGACTCGTGAATCAGAATTGGAATGCGGTAAAGCCAGCCAGCCAGAACGACCGGCACGGACGCATAGCCGCCTTTGGAAAAGATCGCGTCCGGCATATACAGCAACAGGTGCCACATGGACTGCAAGATACCAATGAAAACTTTGAGCGGGTCAAAAATATAGTGCAGTGAAAAATACCGCCTTAATTTGCCAGCCAGCACATTTTTGGCGGGAATGCCGGCTTCATCCATCAGTTGTTTTTCAAGTTTGCCCTTGGGCCCGATGAAAACAAATTCCGCATCTGCGGCTTTTTCCTTAATTTTTTTGGCCACGGTGATAAGCGGGATGATATGCCCGCCAGTTCCGCCTCCGGTCAAAACTATGCGCATAAATACAATTCAAATATGCGAATTCCTGCAAGCAGCGTTATAGGCGCGATTTTGGCCGCTGAGCGCATTTGCAATCCATTCGCACATTTCCATTATAAATTAACTTTAGTTTGTTTGGAAATATTCAATAAAATCCCCACTCCGGCCATCAGAAAAACAATCGAGGTTCCGCCATAACTGATGAAAGGCAGAGGTATGCCGGTTAGCGGCATAATTCCGGAGATGGCGCAGATATTGATAAACGACTGGAAAAATATCCATGAAATTATTCCGACTGATAAAAGCAGGGAAAAAATATCCGGCGCTCTTTTGGCAATTTGAAGGCCGCGCAACGATAATATTAAAAAAAGAACGATTAACACAATCCCCCCGAGCAAGCCCAGCTCTTCTCCAATAATCGCGAATATTGAATCCCCCACCGGCTCCGGCAAATAATTGAATTTTTGCAGGCTGTTTCCCAGTCCGACACCCCAAATCCCGCCGGAACCGATGGCCAAAAGCGCCTGGTTTATCTGATAGCCGATGCCTTGCGGATCGAGTTCCGGATGAAGAAAAACCAGCAGCCGGTTCATGCGGTAAACTTCCATTTTAATCATAGCAAGCAAGATTAAAAATCCGCCCAACGCAATGCCCAGCATATGCGAAAGTCTAGACCCGGAAACAAAAAAAATAGAAATGGCGATCAAAGTTATTACGCCCAGAGTTCCCATGTCAGGCTGTTTGATAAGCAGAAAACTTAAAAAAGCCAAAACGGCTAAAAAAGGCACAAGTCCCTCAAAAAAATCTTTTATTTTTTCCCGCCGCGATTCCATCCAGGCCGCCAGATAGATTATCAGGCTCAATTTCATCATTTCCGAAGGCTGAAAAGAAAAAGATCCGAGCTGAATCCACCGGCTGGCACCGTAAATTTTCGTTCCGATTCCTGGAATAAAAACCAAAATAAGAAAAAAATACTTGTTACTCTTTGGTTGGGTGTAAGCTCCTTATAAAATAAAAAAAGGGAAGGAAATTTTTTTCCAGAAATTATAATCCAGCCGCTGGGTCAAATACATCGCCAGCAAGCCGATGGAAACTCCGATCAGCTGGCGTTTGAAAAAAAAATTCGGATCGCCAAACCTCGTATTTGCGTATATTACGCCGGCTGAAAAAATCATCATTAAGCCGAAAACTGCCAGCGCGAGGGTTGCGTACAAGATCGTTTTATCAGCTTGTTTTTTATTCATTTTATTTTCTGGCGGATTGCGCCAATTTTTTGCTGTGTTTTCTTCTCCATTCCGTTATTTTGCCGTGATTTCCCGAAAGCAGGATTGGCGGAACTTTCCAGTCCCGTTCGTTTTTAATGGAAAATATTTCGGGCTTTGTATACTGGGGATACTCCAATATCCGGTTGTCGGCGGCCGTAAAACTTTCCTCCGTTAATGACTTGGGGTTGCCCAGAGTTCCGGGCAGCAAACGGGTTACGGAATCAGTCACAATCATGGCCGGAATTTCGCCTCCGGTCAAAATATACTCCCCAACCGAAATTTCTTCATCGGCAATGTGCTTCGCCACTCTTTCATCCACT
>CAZUWD010000008.1:8374-12149 GCA_964624015.1 uncultured Bdellovibrionales bacterium
CCTCATAACGGCCGCAAATTAAAATAATATCGTCATAGCCACCCAGGCGCCGGGCATCTTTTTGTGCATATCCTTTTCCTTTGGCTGAAAATAAAACAGTTCTACATCTTGATTTTTTATTCCGGGCGAAAATTTTTGATTTTATGTCGGCGACAGCTTTATATACCGGCTCCACTCGCATAATCATGCCCGCGCCGCCTCCATAAGGCGTATCATCAACAGTCCGGTGTTTGTTTTCCGCATAATCCCGCAAATTGTAAATTTCAATTCCAATCAGATTTTTTGCCCGCGCGCGCTTAAGAATTGATTCAGAGAAATAGGAATCAAACATGCCGGGAAAAATAGTGACAATATGGAACATCATAGGATAATTTCGCATTCACACGCCTATAAAGAATTTGCATCGGCGCGATTTCTAAATCCCGCAAAACAATGATATCATATAATTAATATAAACAAAAAAGCCGTTTTTTCCGGCTCTTTTGCTGACCAAATGTCGTTTTTAGCTAAACTTCAATGTTTCCGACAACCTCATCAATGCTTCTTTGCTCTCTGGGTTTCCTTTCTGATCCTTCCGGCTCGTTTATTTTGAGATTAACCCGGGCATTGTTTTTGGCACCAATAACGCGCAGAAGGGTTCTCAAGGCCTTGGCGGTCGCGCCTTCGCGGCCAATGACCATTCCCATGTCATCCGGAGCCACATCCAGCGTAATGAGAACTCCCATTTCATCAATCTTTCTTTCAACTTTGACTGCGCCAGGATTGTTAACAATTTGCTTAACAACGTATTCAACGAAGTCCCTGTCTTGATCTGCCATTTTCTTGAATCTTGATTTATTATTTCATAAACAGGAGGATTTCCGGAAGTTCGACCTGCCATCCTGCCTTATCCGCTTATCCGGCGGAAAAGAATCCTTTTCCTGCTTTCCGACTTAATTATAGGCTAAATAATTTTTTTTGTCAACCTGTCGGATTTAGGCGAAATAAACTAAAGTTTTTTCCTCCATTATCCATTTACGATTTTTTTTCGGCATTTTCCTGAGCGCCGGACACGGGAACAGGAAATAAAATCCGCATGAAAAAGTATTAAAATCACTATGAAATACGCTAATTTTTTCAGTATTAGAAAAATAAAGTCGTTGGCTCTTGCGATTTTAACGGTAATTTTTTGTGTTATGATATTTTTTTCCGCCGCCGCAATTGCCGTTTTTGGCTATTTTTATTTCACTACTCCGCTGGGACAACAGCTGACAACCCGGGATATTCCCAAAACCAGCTTGATTTATGACCGCACCGGCGCGCGCGTTCTCTATGAAATTCACGGGGAGGAAAACCGCCGGCCGGTTTCCCGCGCTCAAATTCCCGATACGATTCGCATGGCGACAATCGCAGCCGAAGACAGTTCATTTTTTTCCCACCACGGCATTGATTTTCCGGCTCTTTTCAGGTCAGCCGCGGTTAATTTGAAAAGCGGAAGAATCAAGCAGGGCGGTTCAACCATTACGCAGCAATTGGCGCGCAACGCCTTTTTGACGCGCGAAAAAACTGTCCGCCGCAAAATCCTGGAAACGGTGTTGGCAGTCAAGATAGAAAACAAATACGGCAAAGATGAGATTTTGGACGCTTATCTCAACGAAGTTCCTTATGGCTCCAATGCCTATGGAATTGAAGCCGCCGCCAGGACTTTTTTCCAAAAACCGGCGATCGAGCTCGCGCTGGATGAAGCGGCGCTTCTAGCCGCTCTCCCCAAAGCTACTTCCTTTTACTCTCCTTTTGGAGATAATTCCGGCCAGCTGCTGGTTCTTCAGCGGGGAATTTTAGACCGTATTTTGCAACTCGGAATGGCTAATGAAAAAGAAGTTGCGGCGGCCAAACAATCGGATGTTCTTGCAAAAATTTCCCCGGTTGTCAGCCGCATCGAAGCCCCGCATTTTGTTTTTTATGTTTTGGACGAACTGGAAAAAAAGTACGGCAAAAAAACTGTGCGGGAAGGGGGACTTCGCGTTTATACGACGCTGGATTTCGAACTGCAAAAGACCGCCGAAAAAATCGTTCATAAAGGCACGGAATATAATCAAGCCCGTTATGGCGGCGAAAATGCGGCTTTGACGGCCATTGATCCCCAAAACGGCCAGATTTTGGTTATGGTCGGCAGCCGCGACTATTTTGATCCGCAAATTGACGGCGAAGTCAATGTGGCGATCCGTCCGCGCCAACCCGGCTCTTCTTTTAAGCCTTTTGCCTACGCTAAAGCTTTTGAAAAAGGCTACCAGCCGGAAACATTGATTTTGGACGCGCAGACGAATTTCGGGCCGGACGGAGAGGGCATCCCGTACGTTCCCCGCAATTATGACGGCCGGTTTCATGGAATGGTTACAATGCGCCAGGCGCTGGCAATGTCGTTGAATATCCCGGCTGTCAAGACCATGCGTGCGGTTGGAATTGACGAAGTTATTGAGCTGGCCCAACGGCTTGGCATTACAACACTTAATAATCGCGATCGCTATGGTTTGTCGCTGGTTGTCGGCGGCGGCGAAGTCACGCTTTTGGATGAAACCGCCGGCTTTTCCGTTTTCGCCAATGACGGCAAAAGAAATCCGATCGATCCGTTCTTAAAGATAACCGACAGTCGCGGCAAAGTTTTGTATGTTAATGAACCAAAAAATATTCAGGTTTTAGATCCGCAAGTAGCCCGCAAAATCAATTCGGTTCTTTCAGACAATGCCGCCCGGGCGCCTGTTTTCGGAACGGATAACAATCTGCGCATACCAAACGCGCCAGTCGCGGCCAAAACGGGAACGACGCAGGAATTTCGCGATGCTTGGACAGTCGGCTATACTCCGGAAATCGCGGCCGGTGTCTGGGTTGGAAACAATGACAACCGCTCCATGCGCTCCGGAGCCGACGGATCTTATGCGGCCGCTCCGATTTGGAACAATTTTATGCGGATAGCGATGGAAAAATACTCCGGAGAAAATTTCTTAGCATATGAGCCCGATAAAAACGGCATTAAACTGGCAGAAGCCGGAGCATTCAGAATTAGTTATTTTGACAGGAAAAAAGGGAAAGAAATATCAACCAAAAAAGCGCGCCGCAAGAATCCGGAAAAAATCGAAATTCGCATTGAAATGGTCGCCGGGGCTTATGCTGAACGGCAAGAAACATCAATTAGCGCCACAGACCTCTTTAATCCTTCGATTTTTGACTGGGAAAAAATTTCCCGGGAAAATTAGTCACGAAGCTTTTATAAAAATCGCAGTGAAAACCAAAAACGCCTTTCAGGGCGTTTTTAGTTGATCTAAAAGAAGAGTTTTATGCCGACTGGGCCGGCAGAGATTAAAGAACCGCTTCTTTAGCTGCTTTTGCCAGACGGAATTTGACGACGGTCTTGGCTGGAATCTGAATTTTTTCGCCGGTTGCCGGATTAATTCCCTGCCGGGCGCTTCTGCGCACTTTCACCATTTTTCCGAAACCAGGAAGAACGAATTCTCCGTTCTTCTTCACTTCCCCGTAAGCCATTTCGGCCACTGTTTCCAGAAAGCCGGCTACGTCTTTTTTGGACATCCCTGATTTTTCCGCCAGGGCCGCGACGATTTGCGATTTCGTCATT
This sequence comes from uncultured Bdellovibrionales bacterium, assembly GCA_964624015.1. Lineage (GTDB taxonomy): Bacteria > Patescibacteriota > Minisyncoccia > Moranbacterales > UBA2206 > CAZUWD01. The sequence goes on from CAZUWD010000008.1 coordinate 11,985, forward strand.
TTCGCCATATTTTTTGGTTATTAATTAATTACTGATTTAAGTATATAATAAAATGCTGCTTTTGCCCAGGAAATATCCGATTTTGTCAAGAACGCATCTAAAATATCAACAACCACCAATGTTCTGCCAGACAGACGGCAATTGTCCGCGAGGTTAAAAATTTAT